>DAOUEH010000236.1:0-17666 GCA_034430635.1 Dehalococcoidales bacterium
ACCTACGAGACCGACCTGTTCTACGTGGAGAGCGTGGTGCGGCAGGTGGCCGACGAGGTGCTCCGGGACTGCGAGGGGTCCGTTAAGACGTTCGCGCCCTGGTTCGTTTACGAGGAGTGCGGCGACGCCAATATCAACTTCTGGGTGAGAATGAAGGCCGTTGACCGCATCGCCGTGTTCGGCGTCAAGAGCGAGCTTATCAAGCGCCTGCGCACCCGGTTCCAGCAGGAAGGCTTCGAGACGACCCTGATAACGGGCTAGGCGTAAGCCCCCCTACTTCTTCGGTTTCTTGTCTTTCTTGTCCTTCTTTTTCACCTCGGGTGGTTCGGGGACTTCGACGACTGGTTCGGGCACCGCTTCGGCGGAATCAGGTACCGCCTCGACCGGCTCACCTTCGGCGGGCGCGGCGGCGGGCGGCGGGGGCGGCCATTTCGAGTGGTTCAGCCAATTATCCGTAAAATGCGGCCGGGAGTCATCTATCTTATCTATCTGGCTGACCCTGGCCTTGAAGGCTGCCTCGACCCAGATTTTAATGTCGCTCTCGCTTTCCGTCCAGTCGTGAAAGGCGGCGTAGCCGCTCTGGATGTTGTCCGAAAGCCTCAGGGGGACGATATCTTTTTTATACTGCTTCTTTTGATAGTCCGGGTGCGTCGGCAGGCACAGCCCCAGCAGCCCGGAAAACCCGTCCATCTTCTTCCTCAGCGCGGCGGCTATCTCCCAGTCCACGTGCTTGCGGCTCCAGGTATCGGCACCCACCAGGACGACCACTACCGTCACCACGCTGATATAATCGCGCCGAATCAGGTGCTCGATATAGGCGGCATCGGTGTCCGCGCTCATTTCCCCCTCCCCCACGGACTTGATGCTGAACAGCCGCCCGAAGAGCTCTTCGAAGCGGTCCATGTATTCCCGGTCCTGATAGGAACAGCTGATGAATACCTTATGCTTGATTTCCTTGCGGGTCCCGCCGGCCGCCTGTATCGGTTTATCTCCCAGGCTCATCGTTCGTCCCCCTGGCTCGACTCGAAAGCAGTCATGCCCTGATTTTAGTATTTGCCGCGGCTACTGTCAATACGGACAATTAATCTTCATCCAGGCGGTGACGGATAACGGCGCCTTCGTCCGCCGAGGCGGCCAGGCGGGCATAGAGGCTGAGATACCCCTGCCGCACCTTCGGCGCCGGCGCCCGCCACGCCTTGAGGCGCCGGGCTATCTCGTCGTCACTGACGTGCAGGTGGATGGTACCGGCGACGACGTCGATGCCGATTTTATCGCCGTCCCGCACGATGGCGATGGGCCCGCCCTCGCTGGCCTCCGGCGAGATATGCCCCACGAAGCAGCCGTTATTGGTGCCGGAGAAGCGCCCGTCGGTGACCACCGCCGTGGTCTTATGCAGCCCCAGGCCGTGCAGGTATTTCAGGGCGCGGTACATCTCCACCATGCCCGGCCCGCCCTTGGGGCCCTCGTAGCGGATGACGACGACGTCACCGGCCTTGATTTTACCGTCCAGGATGGCCCGGTTGGCGGCCTCCTCGGAGTCGAAGACTACCGCCGTGCCGGTGAACCGACGCGCCGCCGGGTCGATGGCGGTGGGCTTGGAAATACCGGTGCGCGGGGCCAGGTTGCCCCGGATGACCGCCAGCCCCCCGGACTTCTCGAAGGGCTCGCCCGCCGGGCGGATGACGTCACGGTCTTCCGGGAAACGGTAGCGGAAGCCCTCTATATTCTCCCGCATCTTCCGGCCGGTGACTGTTATATCGTCCATATTGAGCTTCGACTTGAGATTATCGAGGACGCGGGGGATGCCCCCGGCCCGCCAGAAGGCCTCCATGTCGTGGCTGCCCGCCGGGTAGACCCGGGCGATGGTGGGCGTGTCTTTGGAGAACTCCTCGAAGGCGTCCAGGATATTGATACCCGCTTCGGCCTCGTAGGCCAGGGCGGTGAGGTGGAGGACGGCGTTGGTCGAGCCGCCGATAGCCAGGCAGACCTTGACGGCGTTCGCCAGCGACCGGCGGTGGATAATCTGGCGGGTGGTGATGCCCTCCCTCACCAGACGGCATATAGCCTCGCCGGCCTGCTCGGAGATGCGCAGCCTCTCGGCGTATACGGCGGGGATAGCGGCGCTATCGGTGAGGGTCATGCCCAGGGCCTCGGCCAGGCAGCACATGGTATTGGCCGTCCCCATGAAGGAGCAGGAGCCGCAGGTGGGGCAGGAGAGATTCTCCACATCCCGGTACTCCTCGGCGGTGATTTTTCCGGACTGGTACATCCCCAGCGCCTCGGAGACGGAGGTGGCGTCCGCCTTGCGCCCGGCGAAATCCGGCCCGCCCAGCATCGGCCCGGCGTTGACCAGGATGGCCGGGATATCGAGCCGCGCCGCCGCCATGAGCATCCCCGGCACGATTTTATCGCAGGAGGCCAGCAGCACCAGGCCGTCGATGGGGTTGGCCCCGGCCATGATTTCCACGGAGTCGGCGATGACCTCCCGCGAGGGGAGCACGTAGTTGAAGTTCTCCTTGCAAATGGCGTCGCAGAGGCCGATGACGCCGAACTCGAAGACGGTGCCGCCGGCGCGGTGGATGCCCTTCTTGACCTGCTCGCTGAGCTGGCCGAAACTGAAATGCCCCGGGATGAAGGTGTTCCAGGAGTTGGCGATGCCGATGACCGGCCGCCGGGCCGTCAAATCGTCGTCGGAGTAGCCCATCGCCTTGATGACGTTGCGCACGTCGGCGGCTTCCATACCCTCCAGCGACTGGCTTTTTAATCTTTTATCTTTATTCATGGGCCTCACCTCGCACCGGGGGAAATATGCCCCCGTCTTACGACTCTATTAAAACGGATTGCCGGGGGTAAAAGCAACCTGCCGCCGGAGGCGCCAAAGGCAGCTTTCCGGCCCTCTCCCACCCGTATTTGGCTGCCTGATAAATTTCTCCCCACGAAAACTTGACAATTAGCCTGCGGGTATTATAAAGTTTTCTGAGCCGTCCATTGCAAAGAAAGCGGCAATCTCACCCCTAACCCGGGCATTTTCACCGGGGCCTGAGATTGAAATCACGAAAAAAAATAGTAGTTATGTAAATTTCGTCAGTTGAATACAGCCTGAAATTCTCTATTAACTCATAGAGAAATTTAGATTGAAAACTCGAAAATGCCATGATAAATTGCTAGTATCGTGGTACGAAACAGAAGCTTAATACCGGGGAGGTGAAGTGTATGGCAGACACATGAGCCAGAGACTGTAAGATATCTCGGGAATAAAGGAGGTACATTTTTCATGTGGCACAAGATTAAAAAATACATCCTACCTCTCACAGTTAGCCTGATAATACTGGCAACTGTAGCCATCGGCTGCGGAGGGGGAGGCGTCGCACCGGATAAGGACAAAATCGTCATCGGCGCGGCCCGACCTATCTCCGGCCCGCTGAACCAGATCGGCGACTACGCCATGGGCCCGATCATGCAGCTCTGGGCCGATGAGATTAACGCCGACGGCGGCCTCGATGTCGGCGGCAAGAAATTGCCCATCGAGCTGAAAATCTACGACGACACCAGCGACCTGGGCACGTCGATCCAGCTGATTGAAAAGCTGATTCTGGAGGATAAGGTCGACTTCCTGTTCCCCAACTGCTCTACCGCATTCCTCTATGCCTCGGCGCCTCTGGCCAACAAGTACGGGTATGTGTACCTGGGGGCCGAGGGTGGCTGCACGACCCTCACCGCTATGCTCCCCGAGCTGCCCTACGTGTTCGGCGTCCTGAACTACTCCGACTACTACCAGATTCCCATCCTGGCCCCGACCCTGGCCGAACTGGGCGTAAAGACGGCGGCGATAATCTACATCAATGACCTGCACGGCGTAGAGTATTACCACACGTCTCTCAGCGAATTCCTCAAGGTCGGCATCAACATAGTTTATGCCGAGGCCGTTCCGGCTAACACCGAGGACGTGGAGCTGGTGCTGAAGGCCGCCAGGGATTCCGGCGCGGATGTCCTCTGCGCTTACGTCTACCCCCCGACGACAATGTCGGTTGTCGGCCAGTCCATGGCCATTGGCTACAATCCCAAGGCCATGGTACTCGGCCCTGGTGTCAACTTCCAGTTCTTCTATGACATCTTCGGCGGCGAGGTGATGGAGGGTCTGATGGGCTTCGGCGCCTGGAACCGCGAGAGTTCTCCCGCCCTTAATGAACTTGCCGACAAGCTGGTCGGAGTTACCGGCGAGATAGGTATGGCCGCCTTCGGTGACGAAGAGGCCTTCCTCGACTGGTGGGGTGGTGCCCTCTACTATGCGGCCCTGGAGTGCTTCGGACAGGCTATCACCAAGGCGGGTACTCTGGATAATGAAGCCGTCAGGGACGTGATGGCCTCAGAGCACTTCGATACCGTTCTGGGAGATACCTGGTTTGACATGACCGCTAACGGTGCCGGTGGCGGGCTCCTTTCCAAGGACTGCCATCCCGGCCAGATTGCCCAGTGGCAAGCCGGTATCTACGAGGTCACCGGCCCGGCGGGTAAGATGACCACCGACTACATCATCTACCCCAAGCCGCATTGGCCCGGACAGTAGAAATATAGTAAAATAAATAGTTAATAGTGTGAGCAGGCTGCCTGGAGGTAACACCTTAATAGGTGGTGTACTCAAAAAGACGTATCCTGCGCCTTCAGGTGGCCTGCGCACATGATTGTGATAATTAGAAAGTAATTAATATGGATTTAGTTACTACCCTCCTGGATATAGTAATCGGCGGTCTCCTTATCGGCGGTATCTATGCCCTCATCGCCATGGGCCTGAGTCTCCAGTACGGCGTCGCCCGGGTACTCAACATATCTCACGGCGAGTTCATCATGATCGGGGGCTTCATTACCTACGTGCTTTATACCAGTTTCGGTATCAGCCCGCTGGTTTCCCTGGTCATTGTCGGCCCCATTATCTTCATCGTAGGCTTCTTGCTCCATAGAACCATGTTCCGGAAGCTTTTGAATTCGTCGCCAAACATCAACGTCTTCGAAGGCAACTCCCTGCTGGCCACCTTCGGCCTGCTCTACATGATCCAAAACATAGCCATTGTAATCTGGGGCTCTTCCTCACGAGCCTACACCTATCTAAATACCCCCGTAGACCTGGTCGGGGCAATCTTTTCCGCCAACCGCCTGGTAACCCTGGGCTTTGCCATCGCTATCGGCGTGGCCTTCTATCTCTTCCTGGCCCGCACCCGCATGGGCAAGGCCATCCGGGCGGCATCACAGGACATTACCACGGCCGGACTGATGGGAGTAAACATCAATAATGTCCTGGCATTATGTTTTGGCCTGGGTATTTTCCTGGCCGGCATCGCCGGCGTGCTCTGGAGCATGTGCTTTTCCGTATATGCCACCATGGGGCTGGAAAAGACCATCATCGCCATCGTCATCGTTACCGTCGGCGGTCTGGGCAGCATCCCCGGCGCCTTTATCGGGGGTATTCTTCTCGGTATCGTCGGGGAGGTTGTGAAATATTTTGAACCCAGTTTATATTTAGCCGCCTATTATTTGATCTTTATTATCCTGCTGATGATAAGGCCAAAAGGCATTATGGGGAAGTAGACTGATGATAATGACGCTGGAGAGTAATAGGGTATAACCATGCAGTACTTGTTTTACGCAATCGGCTTCCTGTGCCTGATTTACGCGGGCTGGTTCATGGAATGGCTGCTGGGCAAAGAGCGAAAGGGCAAGTGGTTTGTCCCCGGGGTACTCGTCGTTGCCCTGGCCATGTTGGCCACCTTTCCCCTCTATGCCAAGGGTTATACCCCCATACTGATGAGCACCATTATCATGTATGTCATCCTCTCCATAAGCTGGACAATATTTTCCGGCCCTACCGGTTATATGTCGCTGGCGACGGCGGCCTTTTTCGGGGTGGGCGTCTACACGGCCGCTTTCATTGGGAAAAGCGTGCCCCTGCCGGTCTTTATCATCGCCGGCGGGGTGATAAGCTCCATTGTCGCCCTGCTGGTGGGCGCCCTTACCCTGAGGCTGCGGGGTATCTATTTCGCCATGTTCACCTTCGGGCTTATTCTGCTCATCTCCAATCTCCTCCTGTTCTATGAGCTCCATGTCTTCGGCACGCGCGGCCGGTTCGTCGTCGTCATGGATTACAACACTATCTATTACGCCATGTTCGTCCTCTTTGTAGTGCTGCTGGCTGTCGCCTACCTCATCAAGAGCTCCAAATACGGCCTGGCCCTGCAGAGCATCGGGCAGTACGAGGAAGCCGCGGCCCATATGGGCATCAATGTCACCATGGTCAAGGTGGCTATCTTCGCCGTCAGCGCCTTCTTCGCCGGGACCATGGGCGCCACCATCGCCACCCGATGGACGTATGTCGACCCGATAATCGCCTTTAACCCGCTCTTTTCCTTCCTGCCCGTCCTCATGGCCATCTTCGGCGGCATGCGCAAGCTTTACGGGCCGATCATCGGCGCCGTCATTTTCGCTTACCTCCAGGAGACATTGATAACCAGGTTCTCCGAGCTGTATATGCTCATCTTCGGCGTGGTACTGGTGGCCGCCATACTCTACATGCCCGACGGACTGGTAGGGCTGATATTGAAACTGATTAACAAGTGGCGGAAAGGGGGCTCGAAAGCACAGCATGCGGATACTTGAAGGTAAAGGTGTCACCAAGTATTTCGGGGGTCTGGCCGCCGTAGACAATGTGGATTTCTACGTTGACGAAGGCGAGGTTCTCGGCCTGATCGGCCCCAACGGCGCCGGCAAGACGACGCTATTCAATCTAATCTCGGCCTCGCTGGTGCCCAAGCCGGGTACGATTGAATACAAGGGCCGGAATATCACCGGGCTCAAGCCGTATAAAATCTGCCGGATGGGAATTGGCCGCACCTTCCAGACGGTCCATATATTCGCTGACCTGCCGGTATACGACAACGTACGCGTCGGCGCGCTCTTCGGGACATCCACCAAAATATCGGCCGCCGAGGCCGAAAAGGAGACCGAGGAGCTCCTGGAGTTCGTGGGTCTGGCGAACGTGGCCCAGATACCCGCCAGGGACCTGACGCTCTCCAATCAGAAACGGCTCGAGGTAGCCCGGGCGCTGGCCACCCGGCCGGTACTGCTCCTCCTCGATGAAATCATGTCCGGGCTGACGAATACCGAGGTAGCCCAGGCCATGGAGCTGGTCAGGAAAATACGCGACCGGGGCGTTACCATCATCATGATTGAGCATGTCATGAAGGCCATCATGAACGTCTGCGACCGGATTGTCGTCCTCCACCACGGCCAGAAAATAGCCGAAGGGAGCCCGAAGGAAATCGCCAAGAGCCCCAAAGTTATCGAAGTATACCTGGGAGAACAGGCCAATGTTGGAAGTTAAGAATCTCAGCGCCTTTTACGGCCAGATTCAGGCGCTCTGGGACGTCAACCTGACCGTCAACGAGGGTGAAATAGTCGCCATCGTCGGGGCCAACGGCGCCGGCAAATCGACGCTGGTACACGTCATCTCCGGCATCATGCCGCCTGCCTCCGGCGAGGTCATCTTCCTCGGCCAGAGAATCGACCGCCTGGCGCCCCACGTTATCGTGGCCAAGGGCATTTCCCACATCCCCGAGGGACGCCGGCTCTTTACGGATATGTCTGTACGGGAAAACCTGGAGATGGGTGCCTATATCGGCCGCGCCTGGAAGCTCCGCCACGAAACCATCAACGAGGTCTACAAGCTTTTCCCCCGGCTGAAAGAACGTGAAAAGCAGCTGGCCCGCACCTTGAGCGGCGGCGAGCAGCAGATGCTGGCAATGGGGCGTGGCCTCATGTCCCGGCCGAAGCTATGCATCATCGACGAGCCCTCCAACGGCCTGGCACCCCGGCTGGTGCTGGAGGTGTTCGATATCATCAAGTCGCTGCGCGACCAGGGGATTACCATCCTGCTCATCGAGCAGAACGTCCTCCAGACGCTGCAAGTGGCCGACCGCGCCTGCGTGCTGGAAAACGGCCGCCTGGCCCTGGAGGGCACCGGCAAGGAGCTCCTCAAGAGCGACCACATTCGCAAGGCCTACCTGGGGCTCTAGCTCATAAATCCTTTGGTTCGCATCCCTGCCAACCAGAGGTTGATTGCACCTGCATCGCCTTCTATCGGCGATATGACCCTGTCCTGGCCTCACCCCCTTTATCCCCCTCTCCAGCCCGGGTATAGCAGAATAAACCCGGGTTCTTTTTGGCTGGAAAGGGGGAATCTTTTTTGAGAGGGGTTTCACCCCTCTCCGCGGGCTACTCCCCTTCGGGGTGGCGGGGTGAAATCTGCGGGCTAAGCCGGGGATGCCAAAGGGCGGCCGGGTGGGAATAGATTACTCCGATGGGGCGGTGGGGATAACCCCCTAATTTCACTCCGCCCGGCGATATGTTATATAATTATCTGGCCAATATCTTCACAATATACAGGAGGTAACCATGGATCTGGGTTTTAAAGGCAAGGTGGCCCTGGTGACCGGGGCCGGCAGCCAGATAGGCTTCGGCAAGGAGATTGCGCTCCGGCTGGCCAGGGAGGGCTGCGCCGCCATCGCCATCACCGACATCAATCCGGACGACGCCAAGCTCACCGCCGCGGCGGTGGAAAATGCGGGCGCCAAGTCCATCGCCATCAAGGCCGACGTGACCAACCGCGACGAGGTACAGGCGATGGTGAAAAAGGTCATCGACGCCTACGGCAGGATAGACATCCTCCTCAACGTCGCCGGGGCTATCATGGGCGGCGGCCCGCTGGAGGAGCAGAAGGAAGACCTCTGGGACCGGGAAATCGGCCTCAACCTCAAAGGGACGATGCTCGTCAGCCAGGCCGTCATCCCCCACATGAAGAAGCAGAAGTCCGGGGCCATCGTCAACATCGGCTCCGGCTCCACGGCCATGTTCAGCCACGGCGTGTCCACCTACGCCATGGCCAAGGCCGCCGTGGATATCTTCACCAAGCAGCTGGCCTTCGTCGAGGCCAGGACCGGCATCCGGGTAAACTGCGTCGCCCCGGGGCCCGCGCCGACCAACTTCATCAAGGCCCCCGATAAGGAGGCAGTCATCGAGATGCTCTCCAAGCAGATACCTATGGGCCGGGGCGCCACCCCCGCCGATATCGCCAACGCCGCCCTGTTCTTCGCCTCGGACGTCTCCGGCTATGTCACCGGGCAGGTGCTGCACGTCTCCGGCGGCTCGGTGCTCTAAGCAAGAGAGACATCTCGGCAATGGGGTAAAGGGGAGGCGGCAGACTACGGGCTAAGCCGCCGATGATGAGGGCGGCCTGGGTGGGAATAGATAACACAGAATCGAGGAGGCAATCATGGATCTGGGTTTTAAAGGCAAGATTGCCCTGGTGACCGGCGCCGGCAGCCAGATAGGCTTCGGTAAGGAGACGGCGCTCCTTCTCGCCAAAGAGGGGTGTGAGGCTGTCGCCGTCACCGATATAAACCTGGAGGACGCGGAAAAAACAGCCGGGGCGGTCAAACAGCTGGGATGCAGTAGCATCGCGGTTAAGGCAGACATCACCAATCATGCCGAAGTCGATGCCATGGTCAAGAAGGTCATCGATGAATACGGTAAAATCGATATCCTCTGCAACGTCGCCGGTGCCATTCTACACAAGGACAACGTCCCCATCGATGAGCAGAACCCCGCGGTCTGGGAAAAGCAATTGAAACTCAATCTCGTCGGCACGATGAATGTAAGCAAGGCCGTTGTCCCCGCTATGAGAGCGCAGCAGTACGGGGTTATCGTCAACATCGGTTCCGGCAGCACCCACCAGTATGCCATGGGCGTGGGGACGTACGCCATGTCCAAGTATGCTATCGACCTGTTTACCAGGCAGCTTGCCTTCGTCGAAGGCAAAGCCGGCATACGGGTGAACTGTGTCGCTCCCGGGCCGGCCCCGACTAATTTCGGCGCCATTCTCCGGGAAGATATGCCCAATCTCCCGCCGGAAGAGATGGAAAAGATGCGCGCGGCCATGCTCGGTTCGTTCCCCCTGGGACGCATGGGCACGTCCGCCGATATCGCCAACGCTACCGTCATCCTCGCTTCGGACGTGACCAGCTATATCACCGGGCAGGTCATCCATGTCTCCGGAGGCTCGGTAATGTAACCACTGCGGCCGGGAGACCACCGCGCGGTCATGGGGCAATGTTAAATTTAGTACGGGGTACCCCTGCCGAAGCCGGGGTGGGTATTGACAACCCGCCGGGCCTGTGGTTGAATGAAAAAGGAAGCTCATAGCACAACCTGAGTCTGCTTAGGGAGGTGTACGATGAGGCTTCATGCGTTACTCGGAGTATGGGAGGTGGACTGGTGAAGCCCCGCCATAAGGTGGGGCCAACCGGAAACGAACCCGGCTCGATATAAAAAGCGGAGGCCGAGCTGTAGTTACAGCGGCACGCTAATGGTGGTGACCACCGGGAGTGAGCTGGGTTCGGAACGAGATAGTCTCGTGAGTGGAGGGCGTCTGAAAAGGCGGCCTCCACTTTTTTACGCCGGAGCGGCCGGCTAGTTCGTTCCCCGCAGACCGCAGCTATCGATGAGCTCACCGTAGAACTCGGCGATGTCCTCGTCGTAAATCTTGCTCTCGGCCTTGACGAAGGGCTTGGTGAGGGCCTCTTGATAGATGGTCTCGATATCCGGCAGGAGGCCGGCCAGGCTGTCGCTGGTGTTTTCCGTGGCCGCTTCCCGGGCGTCGGTATCGGCGAAGATGGGCAGGACGCCCCTGGCCCCGATGAGGAAGAGGCCGCAGATGATAATGCCGGCGATGAAGCTGATTGCTGTTTTCACGATTGTTATCCCCCAAGCCTGGCCTACTAAAGTACCATGACTATGGTATTATTCTGACACGGCCGTATAAACAGCTGTATAAAAAGAATCGCTAAAACATAAAGAAACGCTGGACACTTGATGCCAGCTTGACAGGGCAACCTCGCCGAACTTAAAATAGCGGCAGCATGAGCCGGAACGTCCGCACGGTGCCCGCCATCCTTACCGACGACCCCATCGCCCTGGGGAAGATGGTGCTGGCGACCGAGTCCTTCACGGACTATTTCCAGCTGGACATCATGGACGGGCGGTTCGTGCCCTCGCGGAGCGTCGCCGCCGCCGACATCACCGCCCTCAGCACCCGGCTCGCCTGGGAGGCGCACCTCATGGTGCTTCACCCGGAGGACTACCTGGAGGATTTCCGCAAAGCCGGGGCGCGCAAATTCATCTTCCACTACGAGGCCACGTCCGCGCCGGAGCAGGTCATCAGGCTGGCCCGGGAGGCCGGTATGGAGGTGGGGCTGGCGGTGAATCCGGAGACCCCCAACGACGCCATCACCCAATTAGTAGAAGCAGTGGACAGCGTCCTCTTTCTCTCCGTCGACCCCGGCTTCTACGGCAGCCCGTTTGTGCCGGAGGTCCTGGAGAAAATCACGGCCTTCAGAAGAGCGCACCCGCGCCTGGAGATAGGTATCGACGGGGGGGTCAAGGAAGCGAACATCGCCGAGATTGCCGCTACCGGCGTGGATGTTATCTGCATCGGCTCGGCCATCTTCCGCCAGCCCGACCCGGCCAAGGCCTACCGGCGGCTGACGCAGATTGCCCGCGCCAACGCCGCCTGAGGGCAGGTTATGCCCCGGGCTTTTCTTCCTCGGCGCCCCAGTTGAGCATCAGCTCCTTGAGGCGCTGGGCCAGCCGGGGGCTGTTGCGCAGGCGCTCGATGAAGACGGGGCAGCCCTCCAGCAGGGAGTTCTGCGCCGCCGTGGCCATGCTGGAAAGCAGGTTCTGCATGTTCATGTCCATCTGCTGGGGGATGCTCATCCCCGGCGCCGATTGCTCCAGCTGGCGGCGGATATCCTCGGCGGTGAACTTCATCGGCACCACGCAAGCCTTGTACCAGGGGCATTCCTTGCACTGGACTATCCCGTAGGCCTCGTTGAGGATATCATCCATGAATCCAAACCTCTCCAGTTATTCGGCGCTTATCAGGTCGTTGAGCCTGGCTTCCAGGTCGGCGGTGCTGATAATCGCCCCAATCTTTATCTCTCTTATTATACCATCTTTATCAATAAAATAGGTGGTGGGGAGAAACCGGACGTTATAGGCGATGCTCACCGCGTAATTCTTATCCAGGAGCACCGGGAAGGTGATGCCGAAGACAGCAACGAACTGGCTTACCAGCGCCGGCGATTCGCCCTGGTTGACCGCCAGGATGACGATGTCCTCCGCCTGCCAGTCCTCGTTGCGGGCCAGCCACTCGAATACCGGCATCTCCATCTGGCAGGGGCCGCACCCGGAGGCCCAGAAGTTGAGCATCACCGGCCGGCCCCGGTAATCGGCCAGGCTGACCGGCTCTCCGGCCAGGTTCTCAAGCTCGAAGGCGGGCGCGAGCTTCCCCGGCGCCGGGAGCCCCCCGGATTCCTCGGTGACGCTGCCGCCATTCCCGCCGCCGGAGCAGGCGGCCGCCGCCAGCACGACGGCAACCACCGCCAGGACAAGTATAGCTGCCTTATATATCTTTTTCATATCAACTCCAATCTCTATTTACCCCGCCACCGAGGCAAACCAGGTGAGGTTGCCGGTGAGGATAAGCACGCCCACCGTGATGAGGAGCAGGGCGCTGATAATATGAATCCAGCCGCTATAGCGGTTGATGCGCTTGATGAGCGGCAGGGCGAAGTCGAAGGCCGCCCCAACGACGAGGAACGGTATCCCCAGTCCCGCCGAGTAGACCGCCAGCAGGTAGGCCCCGTGCCAGGCCGTCGCCTGCGTGGAGGCCAGCGCCAGGATGCTGCCCAGTATCGGGCCCACGCAGGCCGTCCAGGTGACGGAAAAGGCCGCCCCGATGAGCAGCGAGCGCAGGTAGCTGGTGGTGCGCCCCAGCGATGGCCTCAGGCGCCGCTCGAAGTTCAGCCAGGGGATTCGCGTCGCCAGCAGGATAAACACGCCGAAGGCTATGAGCAGGCCGCCGGCAATCTTGCCCAGGAGGTTATAATCGGGGATAATGGCGTAGCCCGTCAGCCCCACGATGGCCCCCAGGATAACGAAGACCGCGGTAAAGCCCGCCACGAAGCTGAGGGAGTGCAGGAATACCGGCAGCCGCGCCCGTTTGGACTCGAACACCTCCGGGCCGTAGAGGCTGGACAGATAGACCGGCACCATCGGCAGGACGCAGGGGGAGAGAAAAGAAGACAGCCCGGCCCCCAGGGCGACGAAAAAGGTTACGTTCTCACCCACCTCTGCATTGTATAACTTATCCGCCCGGTATGCCAGCGACTAAAATCACGTTCCACCCGTAAAAACAGCCGGACTCCGCACCCACAACATAACGCTTAAGGTATTTACCTATGGACAAACGCGTAGCTACACCTTATAATTTAACATCATCAGTAGGAGGAAAATATGCCGCTATACATTATGATGACCAACCTCACCGACGAAGGCAGGAAAACGGTCAAGACCAACCCGCAGAGGATTAAAGAGGTCAATAAAGAAGTGGAGGCCATGGGCGTCCGCATTATCGGCCAGTACGTCGCCCTGGGCCAGTTCGATTTCATCAATATCCTGGAGGCCCCCGATAACGAGACCATCGCCAAGGTAGCCACCGAGCTGGGCTCGCGGGGGACGCTGCAGACCAGCACCCTGGCCGCTTTGACACTGGACGACTTTATTGCTACCCTGAAAGCGTAAGACCATGATTTCTGAAGACCCGGTGCCCCCTTCAGAAAGACGGGAGGCTGGCAATTAGACCCCTGAGCTTTACTCAGATTTCCCTTTACCGCACCTGCCCCCTGCAGTACAAGCTACAGTATATCGACGGGCTCAAACAGAAAGACAAGTGGTATTTCAGCTTCGGCACCACCATGCACGCCTGCGTCGAGCGTTTCTTCCGGGTCAGCGCGCCGCCGCCCCCCTCGCTGGACGAGCTGTTACGCTTCTACGAGCAAAAGTGGCTCTCGGCGGGCTACGAGTCACCCGAGGAAGAGGCCAAATATAAAGAATACGGGCGGGAGATTCTGAGCCGTTTCTGGGAGATACACCGCGCCGATTTCAACTTGCCAGTAGCCCTGGAGCGGAGCTTTATGCTGGACATATCCGGTATCAAGCTGCGGGGCTTTATCGACCGGGTGGACAAGCTGGACAGCGGCGGGCTTGCCGTCGTCGACTACAAGACCAACCAGGAGCTTTTTACCGCCGAGTACCTGGAAAACGATTTACAGCTCACCATTTACCAGCTGGCCGCCGAGGCCACCTGGGGGCTCCCCGTGGAGAAGCTCACTCTCTACCACCTCCGCTCCAATACCCCCTGCTCCTGCCCGCCGCGCGACGCCTCCCGGCTGGAAGAGGCCCGGCAGCTGGTGGTCGCCACCGCCGCCGATATCGCCGCCGGTAAGTTCTCCCCCACGGAGAACCAGTACTGCCCCTGCGATTTCGCCGGGCACTGCCCCTTTTACCGCCACCTTTACCAGGTAGCCGACGCCGCCCCCTCCCCCACCCAGGCCCAGCTGCCCGGCCTGGCCGCCGCCGAGGCCGTCGAGCGCTACGCCGACCTCCGCGAGCAGGTCAACGAGCTGAAATTACAGATGGATGAGGCCCGGCAGCAGATTATTGATTTCTGCCAGGCCGAGGGGCTGAACCGCGTCTTCGGCGAGAGCTACGAGGCCACCTACAAGCTCATGGAGCGGACGGGCTACCGCGAGGAGGACGTCCGGGCGGTGCTGGAGCCGGCGGGGCTCTGGGAAAGGGTGGCCGGGCTCGACCAGGCCCGCCTCAAAGACCTCCTCGAAGACGCCCAACTTGCCGGGGAGCTTAAAAAAGAGCTAGAATCCCTGAAGCGGGTTACCTCCGCCTTCCCCCAGCTCTCGCTGAAGAAACGCGCCGGGGAGGAGGAATAGATACCGGGTATATCACCGGCGCGCCGAGGAGACGCACTTGACGAAGATACTGCTGGTAAGACACGGACGTACCACCCTGCACCATGAGGACAGGTTCTGGGGCAGCACCGATATCCCCTTGAACAATACCGGCATCCGTCAGGCCGGGCGCCTGCGGGAGCGCCTGACCGGGGAAAAGTTCTATAACATTTACGCCAGCACCCTGGAACGCGCCCGGGCCACGGCGGAAATTATCGCCGCCCCGCACAGCCTGGACGTCACCGCCTGCCCGGAGCTTTGCGAGTGCAACTTCGGCTTCGCCGAAGGGCTCACCTTCGATGAAATCAAGCGCCTCCACGCCGACCTCGCCCGGGACCTGAGCGACTGGAAAGCGGCGGAGTTTCCCGGCGGTGAATCGCTTACCGATATGAATACCCGCCTCCAGCCGTTCCTGGCCAGGCTGGCCGGCCACCGCCCCGAGGATACGGTGCTCGTCGTGGCCCACGGCGGCCCGATACGCCTGCTCATCTGCAACCTGCTGGGTCTGGCGATGAAATACTGGCTGAACCTGCGTATCGACATGGCCTCGCTCAGCATCGTGGAGACCTATCCCCAGGGCACGATACTGACACTGCTCAACGATGTTTCCCACCTGGAGGATAAGGATAGCCATGACGCGCATTTTCGTTTCCTGGAGCGGCGGTAAAGACGGCTGCCTGGCCTGCCACCGGGCCCTGTCCGGCGGGATGGATGTGGCCTGTCTGGCCAACATGGTCTCCGCGGACGGCCTCCGCTCGCGCAGCCACGGCATCGCCGCCGGCGTAATCAAGGCGCAGGCCGCGGCGCTGGGGATTCCCATCGTGCAGCGGCGCACCGCCGACGATACCTACGAGGCCGAGTTTCACAAGATGCTTCTGACATTTAAAGAAGAAGGTATCGAAGGCGGCGTCTTCGGCGATATCGACTTCGAGCCCCACCGCGAGTGGGTCACCCGGGTCTGCCGCGAAGCGGGCATGACGGCGTACCTGCCCCTCTGGGAGGAAGACCAGACCGGGCTCATGGAGGAGTTCATCGGGGCGGGCTTCGTAAGCGTCGTCGTCGCCGCCCGGGCGGAGTTATTCGGCGCCGAGGTGCTGGGGCGAAAGGTGGACGGGGATTTTATAACCTATCTTAAAGAGCTTGGGAAAACCAAGAATATCACGCCCTGCGGCGAGGCCGGGGAGTACCACACCCTGGTCGTCGACGGGCCTATTTTCCCAAAAAGGCTGGAGATAACCGAAAGTAAACGTATCGAAAAAGACGGCATTCACTTCCTGGAGATATTGGGCACGCGGCTCAACGGGAAGTAAGCGGAGGCAGTTATGACCAGGATAATCGCCCGGGTGGTATCGCAGCAGGGCACCTGCGGGGCCGGTCACAAGGTCGGGGACGAGTTCGTCATCGGCCAGACGACGCCGGAGGGGATGTGCTCCTGGGCCTTTTACACGGTCTTCCCCTTCGCCGAGCCGCTGGAGTTCGGCGGCTCCTTTCCCTGGGAAAGCGGCCCGGATAAGGCCCGGGTGGCCTGCCCCGACCCGGATAACCCCATCGTCTGGGAGCTGAGGCGGGAGGACTAAAACGCCAGGAGCGCCAGCTCCCTGACGTTCCATCCGATGACCCAGAGCAGCAGGGCGATGGCCGGGAGCAGGAACCTCCCCGGCAGCACCCAGACCAGCAGCAGCGGGATGCCCACTTTGACGATGGCCAGCTCCAGCGGCGAGGCCAGCAGCCCCCGGACGAAGGGATTGAGCTCGGCAAAGCCGCAGCGGGCCGCCGCCAGTGTCAGCCCCAGGTCGATGAACTGCAGGACGATATAGACGACCTTGAACCGCCTTCCCCAGCCGTCATCGTGATAGCGGCCGGGGATAAAGCGGGCCAGCTTTTTCGCGCTATGCTGCCGGTTTATCGCCATATATCCCGTTCCTTGAGTTGCATCACCTTCCCCCAGCATATCTCCCCGGGCAAAAATATCTCCTAAAAATGGCGGCGGGAAATATCAACATTACGTAAATTCCGCCCCTGTGCTATACTTGAGGAAACGGAGATTTCGCGAGGGTTACGCTTGAGCGGTCACGACGAGGCCAGGGCCAGAATCGAAGAGCTGCGGGCGCAAATCAACCACCACAACTACCGCTACCACGTGCTGGACAGCCCGGAAATCAGCGACGCCGCCTACGACGGCCTGATGCGGGAGCTGCAGGCCCTGGAGGAGGCACACCCCGACCTCCTCACCCCCGATTCCCCCACCCAGCGGGTCGGCGCCGCGCCGGTGGAGGCCTTCGGCGTCATCCGGCACCGCTATCCCCTGCTCTCGCTGGGCAATGTCTTCACCCCCCAGGAGCTCGAGGCCTGGCACGCCCGTACCGTTAAGCTGGCCGGGGGGGCGGCCTACGACTTTGTCGGCGAGCATAAAATCGACGGGCTGGCCGTGGCCCTAACCTACGAGAACGGTCAGTTCATCACCGGCGCCACCCGCGGCGACGGCCTGCGCGGCGAGGACATCACCCAGAACCTGCGCACCATCCGGAGTATCCCCCTCTCCATCCCCGGGGACGCCCCGCCCCGCTTCGAGGTGCGGGGGGAGGTCTACCTCTCCCGCACGGGCTTCCGCAAGCTCAACAAAGAACGGGAGGAGGAAGGGCTGCCCCTCTTCGCCAATCCCCGCAACGCCGCCGCCGGCTCGGTGCGCCAGCTGGACTCGCGCATCACCGCCCGCCGCCCCCTGGACATCTATATCTACATGCTGGGCTACGCCGA
>DAOUEH010000237.1:0-5826 GCA_034430635.1 Dehalococcoidales bacterium
AATCCCCCTGTTTGAAAACGGCCATTTGTCTGCTATACTGTCAAATGCCGGTTTGCCATTTGGCATAAAAAGGATTACGGCCGGCGGCATATTTACGGGGGGTATTTCAGGAAGATGGCGGGTCTCAAAGACGGCTGGAGAATAGCGGCCATCGGGCTTACGCTGGTGATAATCGCCGGTGTGGCTGTCATCGCCTGCCGCTGCGGCGCCGACCAGCCGCTGGAGATTATCCTCACGCCCGGCCCGGAGTATAGCGGCGAGGTCGCCGTCAGCGGCGGTATCAGCAACCCCGGCATCTATCCCTACGGCGAAGAGGATACCATCGGGGCCATCATCCGGGCGGCGGGAGGGCTGACCGCCGGTGCCGACGCCGGGCGCATCGAGCTGATAGTTACCGGGGACGATGGAGAGACGCCGCAGAAGGTCAACATCAATACCGCCGGGGCCTGGCTGCTGGAGGCCCTGCCGGGCATCGGGGAGGGGAGGGCGAGTGACATCATCGCCTACCGCGAGGCCAACGGCCCCTACCGCGATATTTATGAGCTGCTGAACGTACCCGGCCTGGGAGAGACGACCCTGGCCGCTATCGAGGACATGATTACCGTCACCGACTGAATCCGCAAGTGAGGGCGCGTGTTACTCATCTATCTCAGCTGCATCTGGGTAGCCGGTATCTGGCTGGGCACGGCGTGGGAGCTGCCCCCGCTGCTGGCCCTCCTCACCCTGGCCCCGCTGCCCCTGCTTTTCTTCACCCGCCGGCGCCGGCCGCTGCTCCTGGCCACTTTGGGCATCTTTCTCTTCGTGGCGGCGGCCGTCTACAGCTACGGCAGCCTCTACGGCGTCGATGATACCAAAGTCCGCTACTACAACGACGGCGGCACCGTCGTGGTCGAGGGTATGGTGGCCGCCGACCCGGACGAGCGCGACCGCAGCACCCGCCTGACGCTGGCGGCCGCCCGAATCGGGCGCGACGACGGCTGGCACGAGGTCGGCGGCGACGTCCTCGTCTTCGTGCCGCGCTACCCGGCCTATGCCTACGGCGACGTCCTGCGGGTGGTAGGGGAGCTCGAGACCCCGCCCGCCCTCGACGGCTTCGACTACCGGGGCTATCTGGCCCATCAGGGCATCTACAGTATCATTTACTACCCTCAAATAGAGGTGCTGGAGACGGGACGGGGGTTCCCGCCGCTGGCCTGGATTTATACGCTGCGGGGCCATCTCGCCGATAGTCTCGCCGGGGTGCTGCCCGAGCCGCAGGCGGCCCTGGCGCAGGGGATAATCCTGGGGATGCGGGGCAACATTCCCGCCGACGTGAGAGAGGATTTTGCCCGCAGCGGCACGTCCCACCTCCTGGCGATATCCGGCCTGCACCTGGGCATCATGGCCGGTATCTTCCTCGGCCTGGGGCTCTGGCTCTTCGGGCGGCGGCGCTATCTCTACGTCTGGCTGGCCCTGGCCGCCGTCTGGGGCTACGCCGTCATCACCGGGATGAACCCGCCGGTGGTGCGGGGGGCCATCATGGCCAGCCTCTTCCTCGTTGCTGAGGCGCTGGGGAGGCAGCGGAGCGCCATCACGGCCCTGACCGTGGCGGCGGCGGTGATGGTGGGCATCAGCCCCTATATCCTGGGGGACGCCGCCTTCCAGCTGAGCTTCCTGGCCATGGCCGGGCTGATTTTCATCTCCCCCGTCCTGCGCGACTGGGGGCGGCGGGTTACCGCCCGCCTCGGCGAGACGGGGGCGCTTACGGCTGGTGCCAATTTTACCGTCGACGCCCTGAGCGTCACCCTGGGGGCGGTTCTGGCCGTCTGGCCGGTGGTGGCCTATTACTTCGGCTACGTATCGCTGGTGGGGCCGCTGGCCACCTTCCTGGCGCTGCCGATGCTGCCGGGTATCATCGTCGCCGGGGGGCTGGCGGCGCTGCTGTTCCTGGCCGTGCCGGTAGTGGGGCAGGCCGTCGGCTGGCTGGCCTGGCTTTTCCTGTCTTATTTTCTGGCGGTGGTCGGGGGGCTGGGGGCTCCGGCGGCGGCGTCCGTCGCCGTGGACGCGGTGCACCCGGCCTTCATCTGGGGCTATTACATCGTCCTGGCGGCACTTATCTGGTGGCGGGGGCGCTCGCGGCGGCGCCGGCTTATCGCCGGGGTTTCCGGGCTCTTCCGGGGTGGCGGCAAGGTCTTGTTCCCTTGGCGCAAGTGGCTCATCGCCCCCCTGCTGATAGGCGCCGTGCTGGTAACCTCCGGGGCGGCCGCCCTCCCCGATGACGACCTCCGCGTCAGCTTTCTCGACTGCGGCGAGGGCGACGCCGTCCTCATCCAGCGGGGGAGCCGCCAGGTGCTCGTCGACGGCGGCCCCGGCCCGGAGGCGGTGATGAACGAGCTGGGGCGGCTGATGCCTTTCTGGGACAGGAGCCTCGACCTGGTGGTACTCACCCACCCCCACGCCGACCACCTGGGCGGGCTGGTGGAGGTGCTGCGGCGCTACCGGGTGGAGCAGGTTCTCGCCCCGGATATACCCAGCGAAGCCTCACTCTACGCCGAGTGGCAGCGGCTCATCGGAGAGAAGGCGATACCCGTGACCGTTGCTCAGACCGGCCAGCGTATCGACCTGGGCGGAGGGGTGGTCATCGAGGTGCTCGGCCCGCCGCTGGAATTACTTACCGGCACGGATTCCGATACCGATAATAACGGCGTGGTGCTGCGTCTGGTATGCGGCGAGGTGAGCTTTCTCTTCACCGCCGATATCATGGCCGGGGCCGAATGGGAGCTTCTCAGGGGGCGGGTGGATATCGCCGCCGACGTGCTCAAGGTGGCCCATCACGGCTCGGCTACCTCCACCACGGCGGCGTTCCTGGAGGTGGCCGGCCCGCAGGTGGCCGTCATCTCCTGCGGCGAGGGCAACCGCTTCGGCCACCCGGATGAGGCTGTCATCGACCGGCTCGGTGAGTACATCAGCCCGGATTATATCTACCGCACCGACGAGCGAGGCAGCATCGATTTCGTCACCGACGGACAAACTCTGCGGGTGGAGACGGCGCGCTAGGGCCCGGCTTTATTGTATAATAAGGTAACGCCGAGTGATGGAGCGGGGTTACCCATGCCGCCGGTCGAAGCCTATCTGGATATCGAGACTACCGGGCTGTCCTCCTGGGACAACGCCATTACGGTGGTGGGCGTCTACCTGACCAGCGGCGAGGACGGCCGCCTGGTGCAGCTGGTGGGCCGGGACGCCACCGCCGGGGGCGTGCTGGAGGCCGTGGAGGACGCCGCTATCCTCTATACCTATAACGGCCGCCGCTTCGACCTGCCCTTCATCCGCGCCCGGCTGGGGGTAGACCTGGAGGCCCGGCTCCCCCACCGCGACCTGATGTACGACTGCTGGCGCTGCCGCCTGCGCGGCGGCTTCAAGGCGGTGGAGCGGCAGCTGGGGATAGAGCGCCGGCTCAAGGAGGTGGACGGCTACCAGGCGGTGCGGCTGTGGTGGCGCTACGTGGAGACCTTCGACCTGGAGGCCCTCAACACCCTGCTGGAGTACAACAAAGAGGACGTGGTGAACCTCAAGGCGCTCAAGGAGAGGCTGGGGGTGGATGGGCTGGAGAGCGACGTGAGTATCAGGTGGTAGTATCGAGGTAACCTATCCCCCTGGCCCCCTTCCCTTGGGTATTTATAAAGGGAAGGGGTAATTTTTATATGTAAGAGGGGCTTCGCCCCTCTTGGACACCCCGGATAGCAGGTTTATTCCTTCCTCACCAGCATACATATATTCCTTGAGAAATATCTGAGCGGGAAGCGGTAGCGACTCTCCGGGGATATCTTGAGTACCGTAAAGCCCGCCTGTCCGGCCAGCTTTTTTATCTCCCCGTAGGTAAACAGGTGATAGTAGCGGTAGAGGGTCTCGTCCCCGGCGCGCCAGGGCACCCGCGTATCCCTCCCCCGGAGCCAGAAACGGGGCTGGCCGCGGTTCCAGACGGTGATAAAGGCCTCCCCGCCGGGCCGGAGGACACGCTTTAGCTCCTGAAGGGCCGCAAGCCGCCCCTCTGGCGTCTCGATGTGGTGATAGGTGGCTACGGCGATGGCCCGGTCGAAGCTATTATCATCGTAAGGGAGGTTTCGGGCGTCGGCCTGGAGTAATTTTATATCCAGCTTGTGTTTTTTAGCATAGCGCCGCGCCTGGGTAAGCATCCCGGCGGAGAAATCGATGCCGTAAAGCTCGAAGCCGTCCCGGAAAGGCAGGAAGTCCGGCCCGTGCCCGCAGCCCACGTTGAGGAGTTTGCCCCCTCGCCACCTTCCGGCCATCTCTGCCAGCTCCCCGGGGAAAATGGTGCGGTGGCGGAAGCCGTACCACGCCGGGGCTATTTTATCGAAAATTTCGGCCGTTGTTGGCATCGACGCAACTCTGCTAAACTTGAAATAGTATACACCCATAGTACGTTTACGATGAGGAAATTTGCAAGGACAATCTCCGGCGTGACGCCGCTGGCGGTGATGACCTCCCCGGCGAGCTGCCCCGGCCAGTGCCTCTACTGCCCCACCTATGCCGCCACGCCCCAGAGCTACACGCCGGAGTCCCCGGCGGTGCTGCGGGCCAAGGCCTGCGACTACGACGCCCGGCGCCAGGTGGAGCTGCGGCTGCAGATATTCCGCGATATGGGGCACCCCACCGATAAAATCGAGCTCATCATCATGGGGGGCACCTTCCTGGCCCGCCCGGAGGAGTACCAGTATGAGTTCATCAAGGGCTGCTATGACGGCATCAACGGCGCGCCCTCGGCCAGTCTTGAGGAGGCCAGGCGAACCAACGAGACGGCGGCGAACCGCGTCACCGGCCTCTGCATCGAGACGCGGCCGGACTGGTGCGGGGACACCGAGATAGAGCGCCTGCTCGCTTTCGGCGCCACGCGGGTCGAGCTGGGCGTGCAGACCCTGGACGACGCTATCTTCCGGCTGGTGCGGCGGGGGCACGGCGTGGCCGAGGTCGTCGCGGCCACCGCCCGGCTGCGGGCGAGCGGCTTCAAGGTCTACTACCACTGGATGCCGGGGCTCCCCGGCGCCACGCCGGAGCAGGACCTGGAGATGTCACGCGCTCTCTTTGACGACCCGCGCTTCCGGCCCGACGGGCTCAAGCTCTACCCGACGATGGTGGTCGAGGGCACGGAGCTGGAGCGCTGGTACCGCCAGGGGCGCTATATTCCATACGACAACGGGACGATGATAAACCTCATCGCCGGGATTAAGAGAATCGTCCCCCCTTACGTGCGCATCTCCCGCGTGCTGCGCGATATCCCCGCCAAATATATCGTAGCCGGTCTCAAGGACTCGCTGCGGGATAGCGTAAAGGAGCTGATGCAGGCCGAGGGGGCTGCCTGCCGCTGCATACGCTGCCGCGAGTACGGCCACCGGGCGCGGGCGGGCCGGGAAATCGGTGAGCCGCGCCTCACCCGGCATGACTACGAGGCCGCGGGTGGTAAAGAAATATTCCTGGCCTACGAGGACACCAGCGAGACGCTCTTCGGCCTGCTGCGCCTGCGCATTCAGCCGGAGGCGATACCGGCGCTGGGCGGGGATGCGGGCGGCAACCACGCCATCGTCCGGGAGCTGCACGTCTTCGGGCCGGAGGTGCCGTTAAGCGAGCAGCATACCGACGCCGCCCAGCACAAGGGCCTGGGCAAGGCGCTGCTCAGAGAGGCTGAGGCCATCGCCCGCGACGAGTTCGGGGCGGCCGGGATGGCCATCCTCAGCGGCAGCGGCGCCCGCGAGTACTACCGCACCGAGTTCGGCTATACCGAGCGCGGCGGCTATATGGTCAGACCCCTGCAACCGCAGGACTGATTAT
>DAOUEH010000238.1:0-1850 GCA_034430635.1 Dehalococcoidales bacterium
CACCTGGGGGTGGGGAGGCCAGACGGTTAGCCGGTTGTGCTACTGGTTCACGGATTTAGGTATCAAGCAGGTATACATCTGCCCCGACCTCAATTACGGGGCGGCCGTCCACGCCGATAAATGGATACCCATCCTCCCCAATACCGATGCCGCCCTCCACCTGGCCATTGCGTACCTCTGGATGACCAGCGGCACCTATGATAAAGACTATATTACCAGGCACGCCGAGGGATTCGATAAGTTTGAGGAATATGTCCTGGGTAAGGAAGACGGCGTCCCCAAGACGCCCACCTGGGCATCCAAGATAACCGGCGTCCCCACGAGGATAATCAAGGCGCTGGCCCGGGAATGGGCCTCGAAAACCACATCGATATCGCACAGTAATGGTGGACCCGGCGTCAGGAGTCCTTACTCGACCGAGCCCTGCCGGCTGGAAGTCTGCCTGCTGGGCATGCAGGGCCTGGGCAAACCGGGCCGCCACCAACTGACCATGATTGAGTGGGGGCTTTTCGGGGGGTGGAACCCGCCCAACTGGGGTCTCGGTGATGATACCAATGCTGCCCCCGGTCCGATGGTATATCCTGTCGTAGTTGGGGCCAACCGCGGTTTTACCGAGCCGGGTATGCCCGCCCAGATTATCCCCAAGCTGCTGATTCACGAGGCTATACTCAATCCGCCCCTGACCTGGTACGGCAACACGCAGTGCCGCTACCTGGTCGAAGACCAGTTCGTACAGTATAAGTACCCCGCCGATGGCTGCGTGGAAATACGGATGATATGGACGGACACGCCCTCGTGGATGTCCTGCTGGAACGGCAGCAACCGCATGGCGGACGCCTTCCGCAGCGAGCAGATAGAGTTCGTCCTGGCGCAGCACCCCTGGATAGAGAACGATTGCGAGTTCGCCGATATCATTCTGCCGTCCACCACCAAGTTCGAGACGGAAGATATCCAGGTGGACGTGTTCAGCGCCGAATTCAGGTCAATTTTCATGGACGCGAAATGTGTCGAACCCCGGGGCGAATCCAAGAGTGATTACGAAATCGTCTGCGCCATCGCTGAGAAGCTGGGCATGCTGGAAGAGTATACCATGGGCGAGACCGAGGCGGGACTACTTAAAAAGGGCTTCGATACCTCTGGCGTGCAGAATATGGTGTCTTGGGAAGAGTTTAAGGAAAAGGGTTATTACGTCGTCCCCACCAACCCCGACTGGAAGAAGAAAGACGTGGGCATGCGGAAGTTCTACGAAGACCCGGCGAACAATCCCCTGAGGACGCCATCCGGCAAGTTGGAGTACTACTCGGCGAGGCTGGCCGAGCACTTCCCCGGCGACAACGAGCGACCTCCGGTGCCGCACTGGATTGAGAAGGGCGAGAGCCACGACGAGCGCCTCTCCGGCGAGCGGGCGAAAAAATACCCCCTGCTCATCGTCTCCAACCACCCGCGCTGGCGGGTGCACTCCCAGCACGACGACATGCAGTGGCTCCGGGAGATGGAGACCTGCAAAATCGTCGGGCCGGACGGTTACGCCTACCAGACGATGTGGATTCATCCCTCGGAGGCAGCCAGGCGGGGCATCCGGCACGGGGACATCGTCAACGTTTATAACGACCGGGGCGGCGTCCTCTGCGGCGCCTACGTCACGGAGAGGCTGATGCCGGGCACCTGCTACGTCGACCACGGGGCGCGCTACGACCCCATCGTGCCGGGTAAGCTGGACCGGGGTGGGGCCATCAATACCATCACGCCGCACAAGCCCGTCTCCAAGAACGCCACCGGCATGGCCGTCGGCGGTTTCCTGGTCGAGGTGGAGCGGGTCAACGTGGACGAGCTGCGGCAGCAGTACCCGG
>DAOUEH010000239.1:0-5361 GCA_034430635.1 Dehalococcoidales bacterium
CATCCCTTGCCGCGTGCAACTATGTTTTACTAACGCCTTTCTTCCTTAAGGCCTCGGCCACGTGCGGGGGCACCAGCGAGGAGATATCACCCCCCAGGCTGGCGACCTCTTTCATCAGGCTGGAGGAGAGGAACTGGTATTCCTGGCTGGCCATGAAGCAGACCAGGTCCAGGCCCGAGTTCAGTTTTTTATTAAGCATGGCCATCTCGAACTCGCGCTCGTAGTCGGCGCTCATTCTCAGGCCCCTCACCAGCACCTGGGCGTTTATCTGCCGGGCAAAGTCGACGGTGATGTTGCTGTACGGCTGCACCTCTACCTTGGGTACATCGGCGACGGCCCGCGTGGCCAGGTCCACCCTCTCTTCCAGGGTGAAGGTCAGGCGCTTCTCCGGCGTGGAGAAGATGCCGATGACAATCTTATCAAAGAGCTTGGCAGCCCGGATGGCGATATCGATATGCCCGTTGGTAATGGGGTCGAAGCTGCCCGGATAGAGCGCGGTAATCAAGATGCGGCCTCCTTCCGGTAGATGGAAATGCAGCTATCGCCGTGGCGGTGCTCTTTAATCATTTTGATGGCGGCGTAGCTCGGGGCGAGGGGTAGGCGGGGGGAATGGGTCACGACGACCGTCGTCTGTGTCCCTACCAGTGGCGAGGCTGCCAGTTGCGTGATGAAATCACCTATCAATGCGTTGGAATAGGGCGGGTCCATCAGTATGATGTTATACTCCTTATTCAGCAGAGAGAGCGCTCGGGCGACATCGCAGCAGTAGACGCGGGCCTGGTCGGCCAGCTTCGTCGCGGCCAGATTCTCCTTTATTATACCACAACACCTCGGTTCGCTTTCAACAAAGTCCACCCACCCGGCCCCGCGGCTGAGGGCCTCGATGCCCAGGGCGCCGCTGCCGGAGAACAGGTCGAGGACGAGCGACCAGTCCTCGGTGATATTTTCCAGCATGGCGAAGATGGCGCCGCGTACCAGGTCGGTCGCCGGGCGTGTCGTCGTGCCCTTGGGGAACTTCAGCCGGTGTCCCTTCGCCTTGCCCGTGATAACTCGCATCTTTTTCCGGGTATAACCAGAAGGATTGGGGCCGGTATCGGCACCGGAATCACCGAATACAGGATAACCGGATAAGCCGAAATTTGTCAACCGGCGGCAAAAAGCAGGCTGCGGGCGCTTGCACGCCCGCAGCCTTATACTTATAAGAGGGCTGATGATACTATTTAGTTAAACTCTGGAGCCTCCCGGCTCCGGGACACAGTTTACTCTTATTATCACCGCTGCCTAACCCGCGGGGGTAAGCCTACATGAAGTGACGCTGTTTACGCGGTTCTTCCTTTACATTGCTGGCGGGAGTGGTGTGGCGCCGGTGGCTGTAGAGGGGGCGGCGCAGGAAGGACGGCATATCCAGCTCGTCCTCCGTCTTCATGTCCTTGAGCAGCCGGGTGACCTCGTCCTCCTCGTCGCCGGCCTTGCCCATGCCCAGCTTGGCCTGGAAGCCGGTGGTGATGAGGGTGATGCGCACTTCGTTGTCCATGTCGGGGTCGTTGGCCACGCCGAAGATGATATTGGCGTCCGGGTCAACGGCGGCCTTGATGACGTCGGCGGCCTGGTTCACCTCGAACAGGGTGAGGTTGGTATCGCCGACGACGTTGAAGAGGACGGCCGTGGAGCCCTCGATGGAGACATCCAGCAGGGGGCTGGCCAGGGCCTCCTTGGCGGCGTCCACCGCCCGGTTCTGTCCGGTGCCCCGCCCGATGGACATCCAGGCCGGGCCGGCGTCCATCATGATGGCGCGCACGTCGGCGAAGTCCAGGTTGATGACGCCGGGGGTGGTGATGACCTCGGCGATGGCCTGCACGCCGTGCCGCAGCACGTCGTCGGCCAGCTTGAAGGCGCTGTCCACGCCGGTCTTGTGGTCGCAGAGGGTCAGCAGGCGGTCGTTGGGGATGATAATCAGGGTGTCGACCTTATCGACCAGGTTTTCGATGCCTTCCTCGGCGGTCTCCATGCGGTGGCTGCCCTCGAAGCCGAACGGCTTGGTAACCACGGCGATGGTGAGGGCGCCGCCGTGCTTGGATACCTCCGCGATGACCGGGATGGAGCCGGTGCCGGTGCCGCCGCCCATGCCGGCGGTGAGGAAGACCATATCCGCCCCGGTGACGAGCTCTTTGAGGTCGTCGCGGTTTTCTTCGGCGGCCTTCTGCCCGATGACGTGGTCGCCGCCCGCCCCCAGACCCTTGGTGAGTTTGGGGCCGAGCTGGATGCACTCCGGCGCCTCGCAGATGGCCAGGGCCTGCGCGTCGGTGTTCATGGCGATGAAATCGACGCCCTGGATATTCTCCCGGACCATGCGGGTGACGGCGTTGCAGCCGCCGCCGCCCAGGCCGATAACCTTAATCTTGGCTGGATTAGCTACGAAACTCGACTTTGCCATCTCCTCCTCCTTTCACTGTTACCTGAGTTAAATGTTTATTACGGTTGTTCATTACCCGAAGAGCCTTTTCAGCTGGGTTGCCAGACGGTTGATGGCCCCGCCCAGGCCGCCCCTCCAGTGTTTCTTCCCCATATGGCGGGTCCCCCAGAGAAGGAGGCCGACACTGGTGGCATAGGCCGGGTCGCGCAGCACATCGCCGATGCCGTGGATATCGGTGGGGGCGCCCACTCTGACGGGTATCTTGAGGATATCGCGCCCCAGCGCGGCGATGCCGGCCAGGTTGGAACTGCCGCCGGTGAGCACGAGGCCGGCGGGTACCAGCGCCTCGTAGTCGGAGTTGGGCATTTCCAGCAGGATGAGCTTGAGGACTTCCTCGACTCTGGCCTTGATGATTTCGCACAGGTCCTGATAGGAGATGCCGTGACCGTCCTTGGAGATGGCCGGGCTAACCTCGACGTTCTCGTCGTAGACGGGCATGACGCTGCCGTATTTCTTCTTCATTTCCTCGGCGATTTCAAACGGCAGCCCCAGGCCGATGGCGAGGTCGCGGGTAAGCTGGTAGCCGGCTACCGGCAGGATGGAGGTGTGCCAGATACTGCCCTCGCGGAAGACGGCCACGTCCGTGGTGCCGCCGCCGATATCGGCCATAATCACGCCCACGTGTTTCTCGTCCGTGGTGAGGATTGCCTCGCTCGAGGCCAGGGGTTCCAGGATGAGGTCTTCAATCTCAATCCCGATGGAGCGGATGCACTTCACCAGGTTCTGGACGGAGGTAACGGCGGCCGTGATAACGTGCGTTTCCACGTCCAGCCGGAATCCGTGCATACCGATGGGATTCTGGACCCCGGGCTGACCGTCGACGGCGTAGCTGCGGGGGATGACGTGCAGCAGCCGGCGGTCGCTGGCGGTCTTGACGCTCTGCGCCGCGGCGAGGACGCGCTTGAGGTCGTCGGGCCGCACGAC
Source organism: Dehalococcoidales bacterium (assembly GCA_034430635.1). Lineage (GTDB taxonomy): Bacteria > Chloroflexota > Dehalococcoidia > Dehalococcoidales > RBG-16-60-22 > DAOUEH01. The sequence goes on from DAOUEH010000239.1 coordinate 3,398, forward strand.
GCGGTCGTTGCGCGTGATGGCGACCACGCCGCGGTTGTTCATCGAAGTAACATGCCGGCCGGTAACGCCGACATAGGCCGTTTCCACTTTATAATTGCTGGTTTGCTCCGCCTTGCGGACGGATTCGCGAATCGACTCTCTGGCTTCGTTGATGTTCACCACCAGACCCTTGTGCAGCCCCTGGGACGGGGCAATGCCCACACCCACGATGCGGGGATTGGGGCCTTCACTGGTATCGGCCAGTATGGTGGCTATCTTGGTGGTGCCGACATCAATTGAAGCTACAACGTTTTGCCTTTTCATCTGCCCTCCTTAGTAACTGGATGAAGAGTGTGCTTTACCTTTATCTGACGGCTACATTTCTCTGAACCTCCTTCTTGAAATTTCAGTATTATCTCAGGATGCCAGTAAGGCTATCCCCGTATTCTCGATATGGGTGGGCCGGTACCAGTCGTGGAGCCGGGTCATGTCCGCCAACTCCGGGCTGCTGGCGCCGCCCCCGTAGCTGGCGATGTGGGCCGCCGCCCTCAGTCTGGCGCTGCGGCTGCGCGGGTTGGCGGCCGTCTCGGCGGCGGCGGGGGTGATTACCTTTTTATTTATCAGGTTGAGGCGGGGGGTGTGACCGCAGACGCAGGTGGGAATCTCCGGGGGGCAGATGCAACCCCTGGCTTCCCTCTGCATAAACTGCTTGACGATGCGGTCTTCCAGCGAGTGATAGGAGATGACCACCAGCCGGCCTTCGTGACCGAGCAGGTCGATGGCCTGCTTGAGGGCCGCTTCCAGGTACTCCAGCTCGTGGTTGACGGCAATGCGCAGGGCCTGGAAGGTCTTGGTGGCCGGGTGGAGCTTGCCGCGCCGGCCCACCGTGGCCTCGATGAGGCGGGCCAGCTGGAGGGTGCTGGCGATGGGGCGCTCCTTGATAATGCTGCGGGCGATGCGCTGGCTCTGGTTTTCCTCGCCGTAGGTGCGGATGAGCTTGGCCAGCTTGGCCTCGGAGGTGGTATTGACGATATCGGCGGCGGTAACCTTCTGCCGGGGGTCGAAACGCATGTCCAGCGGGGCGTCGTGCTGAAAGCTGAAACCGCGCCCGTTGCCGTTGAGCTGGAGAGAAGAGAGCCCCAGGTCGAAGAGGATGCCGTGCACGGGGTAAAAGTCGTACTTGATGCAGATGGGCTGCAGGTTGGCGAAGTTATCGTTAACCAGCAGCGCCGCGTCCTTATACGGCTGGAGCCTCTCCCGGGCGGCTTTGATGGCGTCGGGGTCGGCGTCGATGCCCAGCAGCTGCCCGCCCGGGGCGCTCTGGTCTAAAATAGCGGCGGCGTGTCCGCCGCCGCCGAGGGTGCAGTCAATATAACGGCCGCCCGGCTGGACGGCCAGCGCCCGGAGCGTTTCCGTGAGCATGACGGGGGTGTGGTGGGAGGTTGACTGATGCCGTAACATCAGTTATTCTCCAGGCTTTCGATGATCTGCCAGGCCTGCTCCTGGCTTATCCTTCTCTCTTCCTCCCAAAGCGCTTGGTTCCATATCTCCAGGTAAGTATTGGCCCCGACGACGACGACATCGTCCTCAATCTGGGCGTGGTCGCGCAGCGGCGCCGGTATGGCGATGCGCCCCTGCCCGTCTATCCGGGTGGGGAAGGCCGTGCCGAAGATGCTACGGTTGAGGACACGCATCTTGCTGCGTACCAGGCCGCTGCCCGTTAGCGTATCGGAGATCTTTTTCCATTCCGGCATGGTGTAGGCGTTGATACACTTATCGGGCCCGGCCACCAGCATCACGCCGTCTTTTAGGGCGTTGCGGAACCGGGGCGGAAGGGGTAGCCGCCCTTTTTCATCTATCTTGTAGTCGAACTCTCCGTAAAACATAACTCTATTTTCTACCACTAATTACCACTATCTACCATATTTCACCATTTTAACACACAATCTTACACTCTTGTCAAGTCTTTTACCACGAATTTTGTA
>DAOUEH010000240.1:0-3719 GCA_034430635.1 Dehalococcoidales bacterium
GACTGATTAAACAGGCTATCGAGGTTGGGGTGGATTTTTTCTTGAGTACCGACCCCGCCACCGCCGGTTTTCCCGGTCACCGGACGGGCGAGCCTGATAAAAGGTGGTGGCAGTTCCGTTTCCCCAGTTTCTGGGGGGCCGATATCCTCCAGATAGCAGAGGCGTTTACCGCGCTGGGGTACGGCGGCGACCCCAGGCTGGCCAATACCTTAGATTTAGTTTTGAGCAAGCAGGACGAGAACGGCCGCTGGCCGCTGGAGTATGTTGATTATAATCACAAGATGTGGGTGAAATACGGCTCCGCCGGCAAACCCAACAAGTGGGTAAGCCCTGCGGATGCTGAAGCAGGCCGGATCCCGCAGTAATTCGCGTGAAAGTAAGCGTATCAAGTAAACGTGTTGCGGGTGTATTATTATCTTTCCGGCGGGGTAAAAAGCCCGGGAAGGGTATCGGGCAAGTCCTCACGGGACCTGCCTTTAGTCAGGGTTTCCGGCAGGCTCCGCTGCAACTCCTCGGCGGTGAAAGCCCCGCTTTTCCAGAGTACCTGCGCCACCGGAGGCGGCTCGGCGAAGATACCGACATGACCGCGCCAGACCTCAAAGATACACCCGTTGATGTGGCCGGCCGCTTCACTGGCGAGGCAGGTAACCAGTGCGGCCACGTCTTCGGGGCGGCTGGCTTCGACGGCGTCGGCGGCGTCACGGGAACTGCCGTAGCCATCCGGGGAAGTGCCGATGTCATTGACCACGACGCTGGCGCCCTGCGCGGCAAAGCTCATCGCGTAGGCCCTTCCCAGGCCATTGCCGGCACCGGTAATAACCGCCACCCTGCCCTTGAGCATATCTCCCATGCTGGGCTATCTACTCCCGGCTTTCTCCCGAAAGGACGCTGACGATGAGGCTCTGAGGCCCCGTATGAGTCCCGATAACCGGATTAATCTGAGAGATATAGGCAGGTATATCGGGAAACATGGAGGCCGCCTTTTTCATCAGTGCTCTGGCTTCATCTTTATTGACGCCGTATTCTATCGCCAGGGCTTTCAGGGCTTTGAAACCGGCGATGAACCTGTGCAGCCACTCATTAGCTTTCGCCCGGGAACGCAGCTTGGCAATGGGAAAGGCCTCACCGTTCTTGATACCAAGGATGGGATTTATCCTCAGGGCCGATGCTAACAGCGCCTGGGCTTTGCCGATACGCCCTCCCATAGCCAGGTATTTCAGGCTGCTGAGGCTCGCCCTGACATGTATCTGCGGAATTGTCTCGACCACCTTATCGATGACTTCACCCAGGCTGGCCCCGTCCAGGGCCTTTTTGGCCGCCTCTATGACCAGGAGCCCCTGCCCCATTGCCCCCAGTGTGGAATCAAGCACCACCACCCGGCGCTTACGCTTCATTAACTCTACCCCTTGCTGGGCCACACTGTAAGTCGTACTGAACTTCCTGGATAAGAACACGGCCACAATTTCATCGCTCTCTTCACCCACCTTATCAAAGGTATCGGCAAAGATAACCGGCGAGGGGCATGAAGTCTTGGGCAGGATGGCACTGCTCTGCAGCCTGGAATAAAACTCGTCGCGCTCCAGGTCGATACCGTCTCTGAAGGTCTCGTCGCCAAAGTGTATATTCAGCGGAATAACCGTAATGTCTAAACTCCGGGCGACCTCGGAAGGTATATCGGATACGCTATCGGTAACTATCTTTGGCATTGTTAATCAGTGTCTTCGTATTATCCGGCCGGGGACATGGACGAACGCCCGGTGAGGCCGGGAATGCCAGGAATATTATACCTTCTGGTCCGGCGTTCCTCAAATCGGCATTATCATTTTACGCCTTTTTGGACAAACCCGGCGGCCGGATTGCATCGTAATTGATATTCTGGTATTATCTTGACGAAAAAGCAGTTTTTTAACCTGATTATGCCGCAAAAGATTAGCCATAGCCTGATTGTGCTGCTCATTTTCATCATCGTTGCCCCGGTCGCAGCGGGTTGCGGCGGCAGCCCCTCGCGGGGGGTTCACGACCCCAGGGTAGACCCGTTCGTCGACGACCGCGTCGCCACGGTGCGCCTTGTCCTCACCGACGAAGCCTGGACGTACTGCCGCGAGCATGCCTTCGAGGAGCGCTACGTGAGGGCCGATTTCTGGTGGGACGACGAGCTGTTGCCGGACGTGGGCCTGCGGCCCAAGGGTAACTCCTCGCTGGGGCAGGCCATCGGCTGGGACAGCCCCCGCCTGCCGCTGGCGGTGGACTTCAATATCTTCAACCGGGCGCGCTCCTTCCACGGCGTGAAAAAGGTATTTCTCAACAACGGCTGGAGCGACCCCACCCTTATCCGCGAGATGGTCGCCTACAAGGTATTCGCCGACATGGGCATCCCCACCCCCCGCGCCTCGCTGATAGACCTCTGGGTGAACGATACTCACCTGGGGGTCTATACCATGGTCGAGATGGTCGACCGGTCGTTCATCTCGCGCCACTTCGAGGACGACACCGGCAACCTCTATAAGCCGGAGGTACTGGCGGCGCGCCTGGACTGGACGGAGGCGGAAGCGGGGAGGGATTTCAGTGTCATGGGCATGGCCGCCATGCACCGGCAGGACCCCGCCCTCTATACCAACATCGGCGGGGCGCCGCTTATAGACCTCCTCCGCGCCCTGGGGCAGGAGGAGCTGGTAGACCTCTACGAGCCCCAGCCCGAGCTGGAAGGGAGCAAGTCCCGCGGGCTGCCGCCCGCGCGGGCCCCGCAGAACTATCTGGAAGCCATGATGCTGAAAACCAACGAAGATTCGCCGGACTACAGCGGCCTTTTCGAGTTCCTGGATGTCCTCAACAACGAGCCGGCCGAGACGTTCCCCCAGGAGATAGAAAATGTGCTGGACGTGGATACCACCCTCCGGTTCATCGCCGTCTCGGCGGTCATCCTCCACCTGGATAACTACATCGGCATCGGCCACAACAACTATCTCTACGAGGCCGGGGGCAGGTTCACCCCCATTCCCTGGGATACCAACATGGCCTTCGGCACCTTCAACCAGGGCATCCGCAAGGAGGGCCTCATCAACTACTACATCGACGAGCCCACCGCCGGGCAAATGTACCGCTATCCCCTGGTGAGGCGGCTGCTGGCCTGCGAGCCTTACCTGGAAAGGTACCACACCTACGTGGAAGAGGTGATGAACGGCCCCTTCGCGCCGGAGGTTATCCAGCCGCGCATCGACCGGCTGGCGGAGATGGTGCGTCCCTACGCCGCCGCCGATGACGAGATGTTCTATGCCTACGAGGACTGGGAGCGCTGCCTGACCGAAGACCTGCGCCCGCCCGACCTGTTCGAGGGGTGGATGGCTGGCGGGCCTTCGCCGATGCTGCCCTTTTTCCTGCACCGCGCGGAGACCGCCTGTCTGAAAGCCAAATTCGGCGTAAACAGCCTCTACGAGCTTATCATGCACGATTTCCAACCCGGCGAGCTGGAGGTTCTGGAGGGGTGCCTGGAGGAAGAAACCTACGCCCTCTTCCTGCAGAACGTCTTCGGCCCGCTGATGGCCCCCCAGCCGCCCCGCCAGCCCGGCTTCGGCCCCAACTCCCTGGGGCTGAAGACCTTCATCGCCGCCCGCTACGAGGCGGTGCGGCGCCAGCTGGACGGCGAGCAGCCGAGCGGCTCGGGCTACGGCATCGGGAACGGCGGCAGCCTGTGGATTGCGGACTTTATGGAGATGGCTAAC
>DAOUEH010000241.1:0-3445 GCA_034430635.1 Dehalococcoidales bacterium
CGACGATAATCAGGGAGAGGTAAAGCGGCTCGATTTTGGTGAAGATGAGCAGGCCGATGAGCAGCACGATGACCGAGGTCACCAGGAAGTAGGCCGAGGGCAGGAAGTTGATGCGCTGGATGTAGTAAACGCGCAGCAGGGCCTTGCGGATGGCGCCCTGCTCGGTTTTGAGCCACACCACGTAATTGGGGGGCACCCCCAGCGCGTCCATTTCCAGGAAAGAGGCGGATAGCCTGTTCAGGGCCGTGAGGGCCTTCCGCGAATCGGTGCGGTTGATGTCTTCCTTGAAGCCGGCGAGGATTTCCAGGAGGGTCTTACCCAGGGCCTTCAGGTCAAAACTGTTGTGGGTCTTTTTTACGTCCGCGCCTTCCCGGTAGATATTCTCGCAGGCGGCGGCGATTTCGGCCGGTATCTTCTCGCCCTCCTTATAGTCGGAGAGGGTGCTGGCCAGAATCAGGCCGAAGAGGAAGATGCCCCCGGCGACGATGCTGGTATAGAGCGGGCTCAGCTCGACGAACTCCCCGCCGTAGTGCGCCACCAGGCACTTGATCACTACCAGCACCGCGATTACCGGGAGGGTGGCCAGGGGGATGCGCCACCGCCTGAAAAACCTGGAAATACTCATCTTAAGCTCCTGGCCCCGGGGGGCCGCACGCATTTCTTTTCGCCCGAACCTGTGGCTGCCTAGTGGTCGTTGCCGAAGGGGTGGATATCGCACATGACGATGGGCCTGTCCAGCTTCACCACCCCGCCCGGCCAGTGCGGCAGGAAGGGCGGCGTGACCACCGCCGTGGACCTGGTAAAGGTATGCTTCTCCTCCTCTTTACCTAGGCATATCTCGAACTCCGCCCCCAGGTCGGTCGGGTCGTCGGTATCCGTCCCCAGGAAGCACATCACCTGGGTGGTGGGGTGGGCGTGGGGCTTATCCGGGTCGGGGCAGATGCGGTAGGGCCCTTTCTTCATGCTCTCGTAGAGCATCACGAAATCGAACCCGGCCTTCTCCTTGGTGATGACGAACGATATATAGCCGCCGCCGTCGTCGCGGTTCAGCGGCCCGTAGTGCCAGGCGCCCTTGCGCGAGAAAGAAAGCGGCATGACGTACTTCCGGCTCTCGGCGCGCCACTCCACCGGCGGGGTCGGTTTCTTATCGGTCTTGAAGGGCTTTTCCTTATAAACCGGGGCGATGGAAATCTCGTAGAAGAAGAACCGCCTGTCGAGGCGGTTCACCGTGGCCGGGAAATGCGGCATCCCTTTAGGAATGGCCACGGCCGTGGTGGTGGTAATCATGTGGGTCTCCAGGTCCTCGCCCAGACATATCTCGACTTCCGCCCCCAGCTCACCGATGTCGTCCATGTCCGAGCCGGCGAAGAGGAGCACCTGGTCGAAGTCGTGGGTGTGCGGCCCGTAGGGCGGCTGCCCGATTTTACCGGCCGTCCAGAAGGTGCCGTACCTGATATGGGCGTCTATCCCCAGGTACCTGCCGTCCATGACGGCGGCCTGCCGGAGCGGGTTCATGCCCTGGTCTTTGAAGGCCAGCGTCTTGAGATGCTGCCCGTACTTGGTGGCTGCCATTTTCCGTTCTCCCTTCGCAAATTGGTGGTGCTAACCGCCGCGGTATTTCCTGATACCCTCGCCGAGGGGATAGGATATCATGAAGAAAATCTGCTTTTGGATGTTGCGGATAATCAGCGGGCCCTGCGCCACGTCGGGGGGGATGTAGGCCCCGAAGCTCTTATCGATGATATGCTTCTCGCCGCCTATCCAGAGCTCCACCTCGGCGCAGAGGTCGGTGATGTCGGCGTAATTCATGGCGTTGAAAACGATGGACGTGCCGTGGGGCTCGGTATGGGCGTCCATCATCAGCTCGCCCTTTTTGGAAGGATTGCCCGGCAGCAGCCAGCGCGTGTCGCAGCCGAACTCGGCGCCGGGGATGACGACCTCGTCGATGTAGGCCATGGGGCGGGAATATTTCGGGTCGGTCTCGCGCAGGTAGTCCGGTTTCGGGCCGTGGGGCTCGCCGCCGTAGACGATATATTTGGCGTATTTAAACTCGCCGGGCTGCTTTCTGGCGATTTTGGGCATCTCCTGGGGCGGCTCGGGGTGTTTCTCGTCCTTTTCGCGCACGTAGACGCCGCCGGGGCCGGACGTCCAGTGGCAGACAGGTAATTTGGTCACCTTGCCGCCCGGGCTCCGGGTGGGCATGTGGGGCATGTTGGCCGGGATATAGGCCACCCAACTCCGGTCCAGGGGTATCTCCTCGTCCTCCATGAGCATCCCCATGGCGCTGGTGTCCTCCGGGTGGTCGGGGTCGGTGCCCCACCAGGAGAGCAGCTCGGGGAAGTCGTGGGCATGGGGGAACATCGCGGGGGCGGGCATGCCCCGCTTGACGAGCTCCTCCCAGGAAATCTGGTCGGGGTAGGAGGGCGGCCATATCCAGGTGGACTCGCCGTAGTAGGCGCCGGGGATGACCTCGTCGTCAATCCAGAGGACGTGCTCCATGGGGATGCGCCTGCCCTCGGCCGCCAGCCTGTCCCTCTCCTCCGGGCCGGGGCCGGGCAGCATGTGCCTTTTCTGGAGGGTCGTGCAGATGTATTTCTCGTACCTGGCCATCTTCGCGTTCCTTTCTTGTTTCCCGTATTATAGGGCAACGCCGCCCGGATTTCCAGAATCACCGGAGAGCGGTAGAGCGGGGCCGCGTGCCGTGGCGGAGCTAGTCGTAGTCTCCCGGCTCGTCGGGGAGCCCGCACGTCCCGTCGGCGCACTCGTCACCGGATTTAGCCGCGCGCCATTTATCGACGGAGACGCTGGCGGCGTGGCCGTAGTCGGCGACCTTCCACAGGGGGCTCGTCTCGCCCCCCACGACGACGATATTGATATTATCCGGGTTGTGGTAGGGGGCTATCAGCGCGTCGTCCGGCAGCTTTTTCCAGGAGGCGTAAGGCTCGACCCCCTTATAGGCCTGCGACGCCACCAGCATGTCGATATAGTCCGTCTTCCAGAATTGACCCGCCGGCATCTTGATGTTCTGCGACATCCAGCGGGCGAAATCCTGCTTGGTAGCAAAGCCCTCGTTCTCTTTGAGGTTCCGGGCCACGAGCGGGTCGAGGATGATGGTCGCCGAGGAGTTGAGCGGGGGCATCACCGCCAGCTGGATGTTCAGCTCCTCTCCCACCGAGCGGTGGGAAGCGGCGCCGGCGCTGTTGAGGAAAGACCACCCCCGGAAGCAGCTGACGACGCTCTCCTCGCGCTTGAAGCCCTTGCCGACATGGAAAGGCTCCCAGACGCTCCGCTCCTCGTTCTCGGCGGCGCACATGTTGTTGTAGGTATGGTTGTTCCCCTGGGAGCTCCACAGGGTCTCTCCGGGCCTGGCGTATCCCCAGCAGATGCTCAACAACGTCCAGGCCCTGCCCAGCACGGAGTTGGCCATGTTCACGGCGCTGTAGGC
>DAOUEH010000242.1:0-3127 GCA_034430635.1 Dehalococcoidales bacterium
CGGAGAGGTGTCCGAGTGGTTTATGGTGCCGCTCTCGAAAAGCGGTCTACGTGCAAGCGTAGCGTGGGTTCGAATCCCACCCTCTCCGCCATCAGGCTACTAAACCGCTATCATAATCTGCTACAATAAGAGCGCGGAGAGGTGCTGGAGTGGCCTATCAGGCACGCCTGGAGAGCGTGTGTAGCCTTTGGCTACCGTGGGTTCGAATCCCACCCTCTCCGCCACCCCTTTCGGTGTAATCTTTTCCCACCCGGCCGCCCTCGGCATCCACGGCTTAGTTCTCGGTCTTGTCCCCCATCCCCCTTTATCCCCCTTCCCCTAGGGGAAGGGGGAAATTGTTTAGAGAGGGGCTGGCGCCCCTCTCCGCAGGCTACTCCCCCTTTCTAAAAACAGGGTGCTTAAGAGGGGCGAAGCCCCTCTTTTCAACTAAATTCCCCCTTTCCAAACAGAATATCAAAGCTATTTACTGATGCTGAGTTTGGAGAGGGGGACAAAGGGGGTGAGGTTTAAATCTCCCCACTTTGTCATCGGCGTACCCCTGTGCTAGAATAAAAATTGCTTTGAACGAGGATATCAAATACCGGGTAAGCTTCAGCCGGATACCGGGTATCGGGCGGGTGAGGCTGGGCCAGCTGGAAAGCCATTTCGGCGGGCTGGAGGCGGCCTGGCGGGCCCCGGCCGGGGAGCTGGCGCAGGCGGGGCTGGACGCCGCCGCGCAGCGGGCCATCACCCGTTTTCGCGATGAAATATCCCCGGATGCGGAGATGGAAAAGCTGGCGCGTCTCGGCATACAGGTGCTTACCCCCGACGATGCCGCCTACCCGGCCAGGCTCAAGGAAATCTACGACTGCCCGCCGGTACTCTACATGAAAGGCGAGCTCAAGCCGGAGGACGACTGGTGCCTGGCCGTGGTCGGCACGCGGCGGGCCAGCGCCTACGGCCGGCAGGTCACCGAGGAACTCGTCACCGACCTGGCGCGGAGCCGCATCACCATCGTCAGCGGCCTGGCCCGGGGCATCGATACCGTCGCCCATAAAAGCGCCCTGGCGGCAGGCGGCCGCACCGTTGCCGTCCTGGGCTGCGGGCTGGACATTGTCTACCCGGCGGAGAACGAGAAACTCGCCCGCGAAATCATCGAGCGCGGCGCCATTCTCAGCGAACAGCCCCTGGGCACGCGGCCCCGCCCGGAGAACTTCCCCCGCCGCAACCGCATCATGAGCGGTCTGAGCCGGGGCGTCCTCGTCACCGAGGCGCCCGAGGGGAGCGGTGCCCTGTTCACGGCCAACTTCGCCGTGGAGCAGAACCGCGAGGTCTTCGCCGTACCCGGCAGTATCCTCTCGCCGGGAAGCCGCATGACTAACAAGCTCATTCAGGAAGGGGCCAAGCTGGTACGCGGCTACGCCGACATCCTGGAGGAGCTCAACCTGACGGCGGTGGAGCACCAGATGGAGGTGCGCGAGATTCTGCCGCCCTCGGCTACGGAGGCGCTCCTCATCGAGCAGCTCGGCGCCGAGCCCGTCCACATCGACGAGGTCTGCCGCGCCAGCCGCCTGCCCGCGGCTACGGTCAGCGGGACGCTGGCGATGATGGAGCTCAAGGGTATGGTGCGGCAGGTGGGGGCGATGAGCTATGTGCTGGTACGCGAGATGCGCCCGGAATATCGTGTGAGAGTTGATTAAATTATTATGACTAAAAAACTTGTAATCGTGGAGTCCCCGGCCAAGGCCAGGACGCTGGGCAAGATACTGGGGCGGGGCTACAGCCTCAAGGCGTCGCTGGGTCACGTGCGCGACCTGCCCAAGGGCCAGATGGGGGTGGATATCGAAAACGGCTTCAGCCCCCGCTACGTGGTGCCGCGCCTCAAGACCAAGCTCGTCAACGAGCTGAAGCAGGCGGCTAAAGACGCCGGGGAGATATACCTGGCCACCGACCCCGACCGCGAGGGCGAGGCCATCGCCTGGCACCTGGCCGAGATTACCCGCAGCGACGACAAGCCCCTTCACCGCGTCGTCTTCCGGGAGATTACCGAGGACGCCGTCAGGGCCGCCTTCCAGAGCCCCCGCGATATCGATATGCAGCTGGTGGACGCCCAGCAGGCGCGCCGCATCCTGGATAGATTGGTCGGCTACAAAATCTCGCCCCTGCTCTGGACGAAGGTACGCAAGCGCCTCTCCGCCGGCAGGGTGCAGTCGGTGGCCGTGAAAATCATCGCCGACCGCGAGCGCGAGATTGGGGCCTTTAAGCCGGTGGAATACTGGGTTATCGAGGCCGAGCTCCGCAAGGCCGGGGAAAAGACCGCCTTCCGGGCCACGCTCGTCGGGCCGGCCGCCGGCGGCAAGCTGGAGATTCACAACGAAAAAGAGGCCGGCAAAATCCAGGCCGCCCTGGAGAAGGCCATCTACGGGGTGCTCAAGGTGGCCACCAGGAAGGCCACCCGACAGCCGGCGCCCCCCTTCACCACCTCGACATTACAGCAGGAGGCCTGGCGCAAGCTGCGCTTCTCCGCCCGGCAGACGATGGCCATCGCCCAGCAGCTCTACGAGGGCCTGCCCATCGGCAGCGAGGGCAGCGTCGGCCTCATCACCTACATGCGCACCGATTCTACCCGCGTCGCCGGGGTGGCCATCGCCGAGACGCGTCAGTTTATCGGCGAGAAGTACGGCCAGAAATACCTGCCCGCCCGCCCCCGCGCCTTTACCGCCAGGAGCCGCGGCGCTCAGGAGGCCCACGAGGCCATCCGCCCCACCCGAACCTACCGCGAGCCGGGCGCCATCAAGAAATATCTCAATAACAACCAGTTCCGCCTCTACGACCTCATCTGGAAGCGCCTGGTGGCCAGCCAGATGGCGGCGGCCCTCTTCGACAACACCACCGTGGACATCGAGGCGAAAGACGGCGACGACTACCTGCTGCGCACGGCGGCCTCGGTCAATACCTTCCCCGGCTTCATGACCCTCTACAGCGAGGGCCGCGACGACGAAGAGGACGAGGCCAAAAAGACCCTCCCCAAACTCACCAAAGGCGATAATCTCGAACTAATTAAAATCTACCCGGGGCAGCGCTTCACCCAGCCGCCGCCCCGCTATACCGAGGCCACCCTGGTGAAGACCCTGGAGCAGAACGGCAT
>DAOUEH010000243.1:0-2061 GCA_034430635.1 Dehalococcoidales bacterium
GGCCGTTTACGACGTACTCACCACCCACCTGCTCAATAATATCGTCTATCCCAGCTTCTTTGAGCGCCCCCCGGAAAAGCCGGTGCTGCGCTTCCAGGAGCTCACGCCCGGCCGGGAGGCGGATGTAGCCGGCTACAAAGTCCTGCCGCTGACGGTGAACCACGCCGTGCCCACCGTCGGCTACCAGGTCGCCGCGCCGGACGGCCAGAAGCTCTTTTACACCGCCGATACCGGGCCGGGGCTGGCCGAGTGCTGGAAACTGGTATCGCCGCAGCTGCTCGTTATCGACGTTACCGGCCTCAACAAATACGGCGGTAATGCCGGCTGGTCGGGGCATCTCACCGCCGACCTGCTCAGGGTGGAGCTGGAGGGCTTCCGCGAGCTCCACGGCTACCTGCCGCGGGTGGTCACGGTGCACATGAACGTGCCCGACGAGGCGGAGATAAAGACCGAGCTCGCCGCCGCCGCGGCCGCGCTGGGAATCAATATTGAGCTTGGGTATGAGGGGATGGAGATAAAACTATAAAATTCATCGTCGACCATAACGTCGGCAAGCTGGCCCGGTGGCTGCGGATGATGGGCTACGACGCTACCTTCTTCACCGGCGACGACGATACCGACCTGGTGCGCCAGGCCCTGGCCGAAGGCCGGGTGGTGCTCACCCGCGACAGCGGCATCATGCTGCGGCGGGTGGTGAAAAGCGGGCGGCTCAGGGCCGTCTTCGTCGCCAGCGAAGAGCCGGAGCGGCAGATGCGGCAGATTATCGCCGAGCTGGGGCTGGCGGTGCCCCACCGCCCCTTCACCCTCTGCCTGGAATGTAACCGAGAGCTTGCCCCCCGGAGCCCGGAAGAGGTGGCCGACCGCGTGCCGCCCTACGTCTATAAGACACAGCGGCAGTACATGGAGTGCCCGGCCTGCCGCCGCATCTACTGGCGGGGCACTCACTGGGAGGCCATGATGCGCCGGCTGACCCAGCTGGCCGGGGCCAACGAAAGCTAACAATCTCAGGAGGTAAGAATATGGATGTCTACCAGGCCGCGACGACCCGGCGCTCGATACGGAGATTTCTGGACAGGCCCGTCTCCGACGCCGTCCTGGAGAAGTGCGTGGACGCCGCCCGGCTGGCGCCCTCCGGGCGTAACCACCAGGTCTGCGAGTACATCGCCATCAACGCCGGCGAGGTACTGCCGGGGATATACGAGCACATCGGCGGCTCGATAAAGCTGCCGCCGGAAAAGGGCGGCCCGCGCCCGGAGAACACGCCCCGGGCCTACGTCATCGTGCTGATTAACAAGGTCTGGGAGGAAGACGCCAACCGCCGCCGCATTACCTACTACGACGTCGGCCTGGCGGCGGCAAACATCATCCTGGTGGCCTGGGAGCAGGGGCTCGGCGCCTGCCCGATACTGATGTACGACGAGGCCAGCCTCAAGCCGATTCTCAATATCCCCGATAGCCACGATATCGCCCTGGTTATCGCCATGGGCTACCCCGAGGAACACCCCGTGACCGAGGTGGCCGCCGGCTCCGTCACCGGCTGGGTGGACGAGAAGCTGGTGCGGCATATCCCCAAGCGTAAGCTTGAAGACATTATTCACTGGAACAAGTTCGCATAATCAAAGGGGGAGGGGATTATGCCCCTCCCCAATCCCCCCACGAAAATATTCTTTCCCACCCACCCGCCCTCCGGCGTCGGTGGAATAGCCCTTATTCCTTTACGCATCCCCCCTCCCCTTTTGAGAAGGGGGGTCTCCCTTTTTGAACCCGTTTTCCCGCTATTCCAAACTGTAACAAAATATTTATATGCGGGCGCGGGATTTTTATGTATTAGTTACCTGGTAATTGTTATTCTGAGTACGCTACGTTAGAGAAATTGGATCGAATAGCGCCAGAAGGGGCTAATAGAAAAGCTGGCTTAGCCAGTACGGGCCCCCGACACTCTGACGGTAGCAGTGGAGGTGACCATGATTGAGAAACTTATCAAGCGGTTACAGAAATGGCAGGAAGGCATTACCGGCCTGGAGACGGCCATCATCCTCATCGCCTTCGTCATCGTGGCCT
>DAOUEH010000244.1:0-15394 GCA_034430635.1 Dehalococcoidales bacterium
GACCTCCTCAAGCTCATCGACAAGCTCAACAAAGACCCCAAGATAAACGGCATCCTGGTACAGCTGCCGCTGCCCAAGCACCTCAACGAGGAGCAGGTGCTCTATGCCATCGACCCCAAAAAGGACGTCGACGGCTTCCACCCGGTCAACGTGGGCAAGCTGATGATTGGCGAGCCGGACTACCTGCCCTGCACCCCCGCCGGCATCCAGCAGCTATTGATTCGCTCCGGCACCCAGATTGAAGGCGCCGAGGTGGTCGTCGTCGGGCGGAGCAACATCGTCGGCAAGCCCATCGCCAACATGCTCCTGCAGAAGGCGCCGGGGGCCAACGCCACCGTTACCGTCTGCCACACCCGCACGCGGGACATGGCCTTCCACACCAGGCGCGCCGATATCCTCATCGTGGCGGCGGGCAAGGCCAAGGCCATTACCGGCGATATGGTCAAGGAAGGCGTCGTCGTCATCGATGTCGGCGTCAATGAAATCGGCAAGACGGCCGAGGGCAAGCGCATCCTGGCCGGCGACGTCGATTTCGACAGCGTCAGCCCCAAGGCCAAGGCCATCACCCCCGTCCCCGGAGGCGTCGGCCCGATGACGATAACCATGCTGATGATGAATACGGTTCACGCCGCCAAGGTGGCGGCCGGCCTGAAATAACCCCTGCCCTTTTTATAAATAAGGAGGAGGAAATATGAGCTACACAACGGTGAAGAAGGAGGCGCCCGGCCGGGGAGAGGTGGAAATCCTCACCGAGACCTACGAGGCCGGCCTGCCCCAGGGGGAAGACGAGGGAAGGTGGCGCCAGAAACTGGAAAGCCGGGACGAAAAGCTGAAATACCTCAAGTCCGGCGAGCGTTACTGGTACAGTGACGACTGGTTCGGCAGCGAAAAGAGGAAGAATCCGGCCTGAGCGAAGGAGGCAAAATGGCTTTCGAGATTCCCAAGACCGCGTACAGCGGCAAGATAAAGGAGATAACCCTGGGCAAAGGCGATAAGGCGGTTGCCGTCGGCGGCGAAACGGCCTACCCGTTTTATCTCTTCGAGGGCGAGATGCCGAACCTCCCCAAGATAGCCATGGAGGTCTACGACATGCCCCCCGAGGAGTGGCCGGAGGCGGCCCTGGAACCCTTCGCCGGCGTCACCGACGACCCCGCTGCCTGGGCGCAGAAGTGCATCAAGGACTACGGCGCGGAGATGATTTGCCTGCAGCTCCTCTCCACCGACCCCAACGGGCAGGACCGCCCCGCGGATGAGGCCGCCCAGGTGGTCAAGAAGGTGGCCGATGCCATCGACGTGCCCTTAATCGTCTGGGGCACGGCCAACCACGACAAGGATACCGAGGTGCTCCGGGCCGTGGCCGAGCTGGTACAGGACAAGCCCCTGATACTGGGCCCGGTGGAGGAAGGCGACCACAAGAAAATCGGGGCCGCCGCCATCGGCTACAAGCACACCGTCGTCGCCTCCAGCCCCATCGATATCAACCTGGCCAAGCAGCTCAATATCCTGCTGGGTAATCTGGGCGTACCCGATGGCTCGCTCGTCATCGACCCCACCG
Source organism: Dehalococcoidales bacterium (assembly GCA_034430635.1). Classification (GTDB taxonomy): domain Bacteria; phylum Chloroflexota; class Dehalococcoidia; order Dehalococcoidales; family RBG-16-60-22; genus DAOUEH01. Next base: position 1,556 of record DAOUEH010000244.1, read on the forward strand.
TGAGCTCCATCGGCTACGGCATCGAGTACTGCTACTCGGTCATGGAGAGGATGCGGATGGCCGCCCTCACCCAGCAGGACGCCAAGCTCCAGTTCCCCATCATCTGCAACATCGCCAAGGAGACCTGGAAGACCAAGGAGGCCAAGATATCCGAAAAAGAAGACCCCAAGATGGGGGACGCCAAGAAAAGGGGCATCCTGCTGGAGGCCATGTCCTCCATGATACTGCTCCTGGCCGGGGCCGACGTGCTGATTATGCGCCACCCCGAAGCGATTAAATTGGTCAGGGAAATGTTAGCCGACCTGACCGCTAAATAAGTGAGGTAAAAACACAATGGCAGACGAAGAAAAGACCAAGAAGAGCATCGATAAGGCGAGCCTGGAACTAATAGAAAAGGCAGCCAAAGACGGGGTCAACACCGCCTTCGACCGGGCCGATAGCATGAAACCCTGCCCCATCGGCTCGGTGGGCAGCTGCTGCAAGCACTGCGGCATGGGGCCCTGCCGGGTACCCTTACCCAAAGGAAAAGAGGAAACCCCGGAGGATAAATTAAAGAGAAGGGGCATCTGCGGTGCTACCGCCGAGACCATTGCCGCCCGCAACTTCATCCGCATGGTAGCCGGCGGCGCCGCCGCCCACTCCGACCACGGCCGGGGCGTAGCCGAGCTTTTCCTGGCGGTAGCCAAAGGAAAGGCACCGGGCTACGAGATAAAAGACGAACAGAAGCTGTTGCAGCTGGCCCTGGACTGGGACATAGAAATTGGGGACCGCAGCAACAACGAAATAGCCGTTGACATCGGCGAGAAGGCCCTGGCTGAGTTCGGTAAGCAGGAAGGCGAGTTGATAACCCTGAGGAAGGCACCTTTGAAGCGCCAGGAACTATGGCGGCAACTGGGTGTAGCTCCACGGGGCATAGACCGGGAAATAGTGGAGATAATGCACCGTACCCACATCGGGGTTGACCAGGACTATAGAAACCTGCTGACACAGGGAGTCCGGGCCGCTATCGGTGACGGCTGGGGCGGCAGTATGATTGCCACCGAGCTTCAGGATATCCTCTTCGGCACCCCTGCCCCGGTACTGGGCAAGTCAAACCTGGGAGTGCTCAAGGAAAAAGAGGTGAACATCATCATCCACGGCCACGAGCCGCTGCTCTCCGAGATGATTGTGGCCGCGGCCGGCGAGCCGGAGATGCTCGAGCTGGCCAAGTCAAAAGGAGCCGAAGGAATAAACCTGTCCGGCATGTGCTGCACCGCCAATGAGTTATTAATGCGACACGGAGTGCCTATTGCCGGGAATTTCCTGCAGCAGGAACTGGCCATAGTAACCGGTGTTGTCGATGTCATGGTAGTGGATATCCAGTGTATCATGCAGTCCATCCAGACCGTGGCCGAGTGCTACCATACCAAGATAGTCACCACCGCTTCCAAAGCTAAAATCCCCGGAGCTACTCATATCGAGTTTGACGAGCACGACGCGTTGAAGTCGGCACGGGAAATAGTCAAGACAGCCATTGAGAATTTCCCCAATCGCAAGGGAAATACTTACGTTCCCGATGATAAAACCGACATGATTGCCGGTTTCAGCCACGAGACCATCAACTACCTGCTGGGCGGCATGTTCCGCGCCTCTTACCGGCCGCTGAACGATAATATCATCAACGGCCGCATCCGGGGCGTGGCCGGCGTCGTCGGCTGCAATAACGCCCGTGTCAAGCACAACGAGGCCCATATCGCCATGGTAAAGGAACTGATAAAGAATGATGTGCTGGTGATTACCACCGGCTGCAATGCCATTGCCTGTGCCGAAGCCGGACTCATGGTCCCCGAAGCCGCTGCCAAATACGCCGGCGAGGGCCTGGCCGAGGTCTGCGAGACCGTCGGCATCCCGCCGGTGCTGCACATGGGCTCCTGCGTGGATAACTCCCGCATCCTCATCGCCGCCACCGCCATGGTCAAGGACGGCGGCCTGGGCGACGACATCAGCGACCTCCCCGTGGCCGGGGCGGCGCCGGAGTGGATGAGCGAAAAGGCCATCTCCATCGGCCAGTACTTCGTCGCCTCTGGCGTCTATACCGTCTTCGGCGTCACCTGGCCCACCGAGGGCAGCAAAGAGGTAACCGACTACCTCTTCAAAGAAATGGAAGAAATGTACGGCGGCATGTGGGACTTCGAGCCCGACGCGATTCAGGCCGCCCACAAGATGATTGCCCACATCGATTAGAAACGGGCAGCCCTGGGCATCGACAAGGCCCGGGAGAGGGTACTTTACGATATGGAAATGAGGCGCGAGCTGGAAGGTTAGGCTTCCGAAAGCGCGTTATCAAGGAGGTATAAGGAGAAAATGTCCAAGATAATTGCATCGGCGGCCATCAGGGGCGCCCACAACATCGTAGCAAAGGCCGAGAAGAAGTGGCAGGAGGCGATGGACAAGTGGGGGGCGGGCGAACCGGTCGGCTTCCCCAACACCGCTTACTATCTCCCTATCATCTACGGCATCTCCGGCATGAAGGTGGAGAAGCTCGGCGACATGGAAGCCGTCATCAAGAAGTGTAAGGCGCTGCTCCCGCCGCCGGTTAAGGCGGAGCGCCACCTCCCCTACCTGGGGCCCGCCCTGGACGCCGGGATGATTGCCTTCTGGGCCGAGGAGCTCATCGAGGCCATCCGGTATCTGGAAAACCCGGACTTCTACGTCCGCGGGGAGGACGTTACCGATAGCAACATCTGGCTGGGAGCGGCCGACGACGTCATCATGCGCAAGCGCGGCGTGGAGTTCGTCGACGGTACGGCCCCCGGTTTCGCCGCCATCCTCGGCGCCGCCCCCACGGCGGAGATTGCCAAGGGCATCGCCGAGGAGCTGCAGAAGAAGAACCTCTACGTCTTCATGGCCGGCTCCCATAACGGCCTGGCCTTCTCCCAGCAGCTGGTGGAGGCCGGCGTGCAGATAGGCTGGGGCACCCGCCTGGTCTCCTTCGGGCCGGATACTTCCGCCACGGTCTTCGCCATGGGTTTTGCCACCCGCGCCGCCATGTCCTTCGGCGGCATTGAAGCCGGCGACTACCGCAAGATACTGATATACAACAAAGACCGCGTCTTCGCCTTCGCCATGACCATGGGCGACGTCACCGACGAGTGGTACGCCAACGGCGCCGGCGCCGTCAACTGGGGCTTCCCGGTTATCGCCGATACCCCCATCCCGGAAATCCTCCCCACCGGCGTCTGCACCTACGAGCACGTCGTCTCCAATATCCCGCACGATGAAATCGTCGCCAAGGCCATCGAGGTGCGCGGGCTTAAAGTTACCGTCACCGAGGTACCCGTCCCCGTCGCCTTCGGGCCCGCCTTCGAGGGCGAGCGCGTCCGCGGCGACGATATCTACCTGGAGGCCGGCGGCGGCCGCACCCACATGGTGGAGTGGGTCACCTCCAAACGCATGGACGAAATCGAGGACGGCCACATTGAGGTCATCGGGCCGGAGCTGAGCGACATCGAGGCCGGTTCCCGCCTGCCCCTGGCCATCGCCGTGGAGGTGGCCGGCCGCGAGATGCAGGACGACTACGAGCCTATCCTGGAGCGCCAGATTCACCACCTTATCAACTACGCCCAGGGCCTGATGCACATCGGTCAGCGCGACATCGCCTGGCTGCGCGTCGCCAAGCAGGCCGTGGAAAAGGGCTTCAAGCTGGAGAACATCGGCACCATCCTCCACGCCAAGCTGCACCAGGACTTCGGCCGCATCTTCGATAAGATACAGATAAAGCTCTATACCAAGGACGAGGACGTTAATAAAATCGTGGAAAAGGCCCGGGCCGCTTACAAGACCAGGGACGAGCGCATCGAGGGCATGACCGACGAGACGACGGAGACTTACTACTCCTGCACCCTCTGCCAGTCGTTCGCCCCCAGCCATGTCTGCGTCATCTCGCCGGAGCGGACGGGCCTGTGCGGCTCCTATAACTGGATGGACTGCAAGGCCGCCTACGAGATAAACCCCACCGGCCCCAACCAGCCGGTGCCCAAGGGTGAGACCATCGACCAGAAGATGGGACAGTGGAAGGGCGTCAACGATTTCGTCACCCAGGCCTCCCGCGGCAAGATAGACCACTACAACTTCTACTCCATCGTCAACGACCCCATGACCACCTGCGGCTGCTGCGAGGCCATTGCCGCCGTCCTGCCGATGTGCAACGGCATCATGACCGTCAACCGCGACTACACCGGCGAGACCCCCTGCGGGATGAAGTTCACCACGCTCGCCGGCACTATCGGCGGCGGGCTTTCCACCCCCGGCTTCGTCGGCCACGGCAAGTACAACATCACCCAGAGAAAGTTCCTCGCCGCCGAAGGTGGCCTGCTGCGCATGGTCTGGATGCCCAAGATACTCAAGGAAGAAATCAGCGAGAGGTTCAATAAGAGGGCCGAAGAACTCGGTGTGCCCGACTTACTTGACAAGGTGGCCGACGAGACCGTCGGCATCACCGAGGACGCGATACTACCCTTCCTGACGGAAAAAGGGCACCCGGCGCTCACGTTGGACCCGATACTGGGATAAAGCGAATACGTCAAGATGACTATCAACCCGATGACAGGTCGGGAAAGGAGATAGTAACATGGCATTAACGGGAATCGAGATTTTCAAGCTGCTGCCCAAGACCAACTGCGGCGACTGCGGCGTGCCCACCTGCCTGGCCTTCGCCATGGCCCTGGCCGCCGGCAAGGCCGAGCTGAGCAAATGCCCCCATGTCTCCGAGGAGGCCAAGGCCAAGCTCTCCGAGGCCTCGGCGCCGCCCATCCTGCCGGCGACCATCGGCACCGGCGATACGGCCCTCAAGGTCGGTGGGGAGACCGTCATGTTCCGCCACGAAAAGCGGTTCGAGAACCCTACCGGCATTGCCATCCTCATCAGCGATAAGATGGCCGACGCCGAGGTGGACGCCCGGCTGGCCAGGGTCAAGGACATGGTCTACGAGAGGGTGGGCATGACGCTATCCGCCAACCTGGTGGCCCTCAAGGCCGAAAGCGGCGACGCCGCCAGGTTCGCCGCCCTGGCCGGTAAGGTCAAGGACAAGAGCGATGCCAATATCATCCTGATGAGTGATAACCCGGATGTCCTGGCGGCGGGCCTCAAGGCCTGCGCCGCTAAGAAACCCCTGCTCTACGCCGCCACCAAGGACAACGTGGACAAGGTGGCCGCCCTGGCCAAGGAGAGCGGCTGCGCCGTGGCCGCCAAAGCCGACGGGCTGGAGGAGCTGGCCGCCCTCACCGAGAAGCTGGACGCCGCCGGTATCAAGAACATCATCATCGATTCCGGCTCGCGCGGGGTGCGCCAGGCGCTGCAAGACCAGATAGTCATCCGCTCGGCGGCCCTGGCCAAGAAATACCGGCCCCTGGGCTACCCCACCATCGCCTTCCCCTGCGAGATGACCGATAACCCCATGAAAGAGGCCATGATTGCCGTGATGCTGCTGGCCAAGTACGCCGGTATCATCGTCCTCTCCGATTTCCAAGGCGAGAGCCTCTTCCCCCTGCTGGTAGCGCGCCTGAACATCTATACCGACCCGCAGCGCCCGCTGGCCACCACCCAGGGCATCTACGAAATCAATAACCCCAACGAGAACTCGCCGCTGTTGGTGACCTCCAACTTCTCACTCACCTACTTCATCGTCTCCGGTGAAATCGAGAACAGCAAAGTGCCCAGCTATCTTTATGTCAAGGACACCGAGGGGCTCTCCGTGATGACCTCCTGGGCTGCCGGTAAGTTCTCCGCCGATATCATCGGCCCGGCCATCAAGAAGAGCGGCATCGAGGATAAAGTCAAGCACCGCAAGCTCATCATCCCCGGCTACATCGCCGCCGAGAGCGGCGGGCTGGAGGAAGAGCTGCCCGGCTGGGAGATTCTGGTAGGCCCCAGAGAAGGCGCCCATATCCCGGGTTATCTGAAAACATGGAAGCCATAAGGATATAATAAGGAGGCAAGATGATCCTTATCGGGGAAAACCTAAACGTGATGTCCAAGACCCTCGGCCCCGCCCTCCGCGAGAGGAATGCCGGCCCGATTGAGGAGATGGCCAGAAACGAGACCGAGGCCGGCATCGACCTCGTCGACCTCAATATCGGCCCCGCCCGCCGCGGCGGCGACGAGCTCCTGGACTGGGTGGTAAAAACCGTGCAGGGGGTTACCGATAAGATGCTCTCGCTGGACACCACCAACCTGGACGCCATGGAGGCCGGGCTCAAGGCCCGCCACGGGCCGGTGCTCATCAACTCGGTCTCCCTGCAGACCAGCCGCATCGACCGCGGCCTGGAGCTGACCAGCAAGTACAACGCCGACCTCATCGGCCTCCTCTGGAGCAACGACGGCATGCCCCGCGACGTCAACGAGCGGGCGATGCATACCGTGGACTTTATCTACAAAGCCAACGAGGCGGGCATCCCCAACGAGCGGATATGGATTGACCCCATCGCCAGCCCGGTATCGGTGGAAATCAACCAGGTCAAGGCCTGCGTGGAGTTCATGACCATGCTGGGGGAAATCGCCCCCGGCTGCAAATCCACGGTGGGGCTCTCCAATATCTCCAACGGGGCCCCGGACAGCCTCCGCGGCTGGCTCAACCGCACCTACATGATTATGCTCATGCGCTACGGGCTTTACTCGGCCATCGTCGATGCCTTCGATAAAGACCTCATGGCCATCGCCCGGGGCCAGCGGCCGGATATCGTGGAGCTGGTGCACAAGATGATGGACGGGGAGCAGCCGGATATCGCCTCCCTGCCCAAGGAAATGGCCAACTACGCCAGGACGGTGAGGGTACTCACCGGGGAATCCCTTTACTCGCACTCCTGGCTGGAGGTTTAGAAATTGTCATTGCGAGCGAAGCGAAGCAATCCGCTCCCCGCGGATTAACGGATTGCTTCGGGTTTCACCCTCGCAATGACAGGGTATTTAACTAGCCAATATAAAGCGGGCCCTAAAAACCCGAAAACGTGTTGCTAAAGATGAAGGACCGCCTGACCGTACCGGAGCAGAACGTACGCGAGTACGCCCACGAGCTGGCCTACCGGCTCGCCCGCGAGCAACTGGCCGCGATTACCGATATTGAAGAGCAGTGCCGGAAAAGCGGCGCCAGCTACCTCAAGCCCAAGAAGGCCATCGCCATCGATTATCTCAACCAGGCCTATCACATCGGCTTCCCCGGCGGCGAGGTAAAACCGGCCGGCCGCGAGGAGCCGGCGCCCATCCGGGATACCATCCTGCTGCTGCATTATTTTATTCAGGCCAAGGGCACGCCCCTGTCCGGTAAAACCATTACCTATAAAGAGCTGCACGACGGCCTTAACTATTACCCCACCTTCGCCAAGCGGACGATTCAGCCGCTGGTGACCTTCTTCGGGGACGCGCCGGAGAAGCTGGCCGCCACCGCCGCCCCCCTCGGCGGGAAGCCGGCCGAATACGGGGACGCCGCCGTCACCATCGCCGCCTTCCCCCGCGTGCCGGTCTCCCTCGTCCTCTGGCGGGGCGACAAGGAGTTCCCCCCGGAGGGCAGCATTCTCTTCGACAGCACCATCGCCGATTACCTCACCAACGACGACATCCACACCCTCTGCGAGACCATCGCCTGGAGGCTGGTAAGGCTGCTCAAGACGGGAGGTGATACCCCTGGTTGAAGACACGTTGACCAAGGCGGACGTTCAGGATAAACTGGGGGAGGTTTTCTCCCATTACCAGGGCGAGCGGCAGGAGCTCATTCCCATCCTGCAGGAGACCCAGGCGCGCTTCCGCTACCTGCCGGCGGCGGCCATGCGGGAAATCTCCCGTTTCCTGCGCCTGCCGGAGAGCACCGTCTACGGGGTGAGCACCTTTTACGCCCAGTTCAAGCTCAAACCCCTGGGGCGCTGCATTATCCGGGTCTGCCGCGGCACCGCCTGCCACGTACGTGGCTCAGGCAAGGTGCTGGCGGAAATCGAAAAACAGCTGGGCATCAAGGCCGGGGAGACCACCGCCGACATGGAATATACCCTGGAAACGGTGGCCTGCATCGGCGCCTGCGCCCTGGCCCCGACGATGACGATTGACAACGAGACCTACGGCAAGATGACCACCCAGCGCGTTGCGGAGGTTCTAGGTGTCACCCGAAAAGCCTGACAGCACCACCAAACAGCGGACGGTATTTATCTGCCAGGGGACGGGCTGCGTCTCCGGCAAGGCCTTTGAAATCACCGCGGCCCTCAAGGCCGCCGTAACCGAGCTGGGCCTCAAGGATGTCAACATCGATTACACCGGCTGCCACGGCTTCTGCGAGCAGGGGCCGGTGGCTATCGTCGAGCCGGAGGGCATCTTTTACACGCACGTCACCCCCGCCGACGCCCGGGAAATCATCGAGTCGCACATCCGCGACGGCAAGCCCGTGGAGCGCCTCTTCTACAAAGACCCCGCCACCGGCGAGGCGATACCCTACCATAAAGACATTAAATTTTACAATATGCAGCAGCGCATTATCCTGCGCAACTGCGGGCGGCTCAACCCGGAGCGAATCGAGGACTACATAGCCGTGGGCGGCTACGCGTCGCTCACCAAGGCCCTCAAGGAGATGAACCCGGAGATGGTCATTGAGGAAATCAAGCGCTCCGGTCTGCGCGGCCGGGGCGGCGCCGGTTTCCCCACCGGCCTCAAGTGGGAGTTCTGCCGCCGGGCCGCCGGCGAGCCCAAGTACATGATTTGCAACGCCGACGAGGGCGACCCCGGGGCCTTCATGGACCGGAGCACCATGGAGGGCGACCCGAATACCGTCATCGAGGGCATGACCATCGCTGCCTACGCCATCGGCGCCTCCGAGGGATATATTTACATCCGGGCGGAATACCCCCTGGCCGTCAAGCGCGTGCGTTTGGCCATCCAGCAGGCCGAGGCCAAGGGATTTCTCGGCGACGGTATCCTGGGCTCCGGCTTCAGCTTCCACATCCACGTCAAGGAGGGGGCCGGGGCCTTCGTCTGCGGCGAGGAGACGGCCCTGATGGCCTCCATCGAGGGCAAACGCGGCATGCCCCGCTCCCGACCCCCCTTCCCGGCCACCTCCGGGCTCTGGGGCAAGCCGAGCAACATCAATAACGTAAAATCGCTGGCCACCGTGCCGGTAATCATCGCCCGGGGCGCCGACTGGTACGCCGCCACCGGCACCGAGAAGAGCAAGGGCACCTGCGTCTTCGCCCTGACGGGCAAGATTGCCAACAGCGGCCTCATCGAGGTGCCCATGGGCATCCCCCTGCGCAAGATTATCTACGAAATCGGCGGGGGCATCCCCGGCGGCAAGAATTTCAAGGCCGTCCAGACCGGCGGCCCCTCCGGCGGCTGTCTCCCGGCGGAATACCTGGACTCGCCGGTGGATTACGAGTCGCTGACCGCCGCCGGCTCGATGATGGGCTCGGGCGGCATGGTCGTCATGGACGAGGAGACCTGCATGGTCGACATCGCCCGCTACTTCCTCTCCTTCACCCAGGCCGAGTCCTGCGGCAAGTGCGTCCCCTGCCGGGTGGGCACCAAGCAGATGCTGGATATCCTGGAGCGAATCTGCCGCGGCGAAGGCGAGCCGGAGGATATCCCGCGCCTGGAGCGCCTGGGTAACGATATCAAGGCCGGGTCGCTCTGCCAGCTGGGCCAGACCGCCCCCAATCCGGTACTCACCACCCTGCGCTATTTCCGCGACGAGTACGAGGCGCACATCAACGAGAAACGCTGTCCCGCCCTGTCCTGCACCAGCCTCATCTCCTTTTACATCGACCCGGACAAGTGCCAGGGCTGCGGCATCTGCCTGCGCAGCTGCCCGGCGGAATGTATCGCCGGCGATAAGCGCCTGGTGCACGTCATCGACCAGGAGAAGTGCGCCCGCTGCGGCACCTGCCTGGAGGTCTGTCCCGCCCGGTTCGGGGCCGTGGTCAAGGTCTCCGGCGAGACCCTCGACGTGCCCGCCGTACCCACCCCGGTCAAGGAGAAACCCAGGGCAGCCGCGGCCTGATGCCAGCGAGGGCAATTTGGATACAATTAACCTGACGATAAACGGCCAGCCGGTTACGGCACCCCGCGGGGCGACGGTGCTGGAGGCCGCCCTGGCGGCGGGGATTTACATCCCCACCCTCTGCTACCACCCCGACCTGGAGCCTTACGGCGGCTGCCGCCTCTGTATCGTGGAAATCGAAGGGATGCGCGGGCTGCCTACCGCCTGCACCACCCCCGCCACCGAAGGCATGGCGGTCACGACCGAATCACCGGCTATCAACCGGGTGCGCCGTGCCTCGCTGGAGCTGATATTGAGCACCCACCCCTGCGACTGCCTGGAGTGCCACCGGCGGGAGCGCTGCGGCCCCTACGACGTCTGCCTGCGCCACGTGGCCGTGACCGACCGCTGCGTCACCTGCCCGGCCAACGAGGACTGCGAGCTGCAGCAGGTGGTGGACTACCTGGGATTCCGCGAGCTGGACGTCCCCAGAGACACCGCGCCGCGCGATATCGATACCTCTAACCCCTTCTTCGACATCGACCGCAACCGCTGCATCCTCTGCTCCCGCTGCGTGCGCTCCTGCCAGGAGATAACCGGCATCGGCGCCATCGATATGGCCTACCGCGGTTACGGCATGAAGGTGGCCACCTTCGGCGATACGTCCCTGATGGACTCCATCTGCCGCTCCTGCGGCGAGTGCGTGGTGCACTGCCCGGTGGGCGCCATGACCCCCAAGGATACCGTACGCCCGGAACGGGAGGTCAAGACCGTCTGCACCTACTGCGGTGTCGGCTGCTCGATGTACCTGGGCGTGAAAGACGGGCGGATTTCCGGCGTCCGCGGCGACCCGGAAGGCCCCGCCAACCAGGGCCGCCTCTGCGTCAAGGGGCGCTTCGGCATCGCCGAGTTCGTCAATCACCCGGATAGACTCAGGACGCCCCTCATCCGCCGCGACGGCGAGCTCGTCCCGGCCTCCTGGGACGAGGCCCTGGACTTCGTCGCCGGCAAGCTCCGCAATTACCGGGGCGACGAGGTGGCGGTCATCTCCTCGGCCAAGAGCACCAACGAGGACAACTACGTCATGCAGAAGTTCGCCCGGGCGGTGCTGGGCACCAATAATATCGACCACTGCGCCCGCCTCTGACATGCCCCCACCGTGGCCGGTCTGGTCACCACCTTCGGCAGCGGGTCGATGACGAACTCCCTTGACGACCTGAAATACGCCCGGTGCATCCTGGCCATCGGCACCAATACCACCGAGGCCCACCCCATCATCGGCATGAACGTCCGCAAGGCCGTGCGCAAAGGCACCAGGCTCATCGTCGCCAACCCCCTGGAGATAGACCTGGTGCGCGATGCCGATATCTGGATACAGCACCGCGCCGGCACCGATGTCGTCCTGCTCATGGGGATGATGAAGGTCATCGTCGAGGCGGGACTGGCCGACGACGCCTTTATCGAGGAGCGCTGCGAGAACTTCGAGGCCTTCCGGCAGTCCCTGAACGATTACCCCCTCGACCTGGTCGAGAATATTACCGGCGTGCCCGCCGCCAAAGTGGCCGCCGCCGCCCGCCTCTACGCGGAGAACCACCCGGCGGCCATCCTCTACACCATGGGCATCACCCAGCATACCCACGGCACGGATAACGTCATCGCCACGGCCAACCTGGCCATGCTCACCGGCAACGTCGGCAAGCCCGGCTCCGGCGTCAACCCCCTGCGCGGCCAGAATAACGTCCAGGGGGCCTGCGACGTGGGCGCCCTGCCCAACGTCTACCCCGGCTACCAGGCCGTTGCCGACGATTTCATCAGGGAGAAATTCGAGTCCGCCTGGGGCGTCCGGCTCAATCCCCTCCCCGGCAAGACCCTCACCGAGATTATGCCGGCCGCCCACGAGGGGCGCATCAAGGCCATGTATCTCATGGGCGAGAACCCCTCCCTGAGCGACCCCGATTCCAGCCACGTCCGCGAGGCGCTGAGGAAGCTGGAGCTGTTCGTCGTGCAGGATATCTTCCTCTCCGAGACGGCCCGCCTGGCCGGTGTCGTCCTGCCGGCCGCCAGCTTCGCCGAGAAGGACGGCACCTTCACCAATACCGAGCGCCGCGTGCAGCGGGTACGCAAGGCCATCGAGCCGCCGGGCGAGAGCCGGCCCGACTGGTGGATTGCCGCCCAGCTCGCCCGGCGCATGGGGGCCAGCGGCTTCGATTTCGCCTCCGCCGCCCAGATTATGGAAGAGATTGCCCGCGTCACCCCCAGCTACGCGGGCATCAGCTACCGGCGCCTGGAGCAGGGAACCCTGCAGTGGCCCTGCCCCACCGACGAGCACCCGGGGACGGCTATCCTCCACACCGAGCTTTTCAGCCGCGGCCGGGGCCACTTCGTCCCGCTTACCTACCGGCCCCCGGCGGAGCAGCCCGACGCCGAGTACCCGCTGGTGCTGACCACCGACCGCAGCCTTTTCCACTACCACACCGGCACGATGACCCGCAAGGTAAAGGGGCTTAATGTCTTCCGCAGCGAGGAGCTGGTGGCCATCAATCCGTCCGACGCGGCATCGTTAGGCATCGGCGACGGCGAGATGGTTCGCGTCGTCTCCCGCCGCGGCCAGGTAACCGCCCGTGCCGGCATTACCGATTCCGCCCCGCCGGGCACCATCGCCATGACCTTCCACTTCTCCGAGACGCCCACCAACGAGATTACCAATCCCGCCCTCGACCCCGTGTCCAAGATACCGGAGCTCAAGGTGGCCGCGGTGAGGGTGGAGAAGGTCGGGCGGGTGCCGGTCAAGACGGCCTAGAATTCTTGAGATAAAATACTTCACTCCAGCCCTGTTTTATACCTCACCCCCTGTGTCCCCCTCTCCAAAACGGAGTCTTACACTACCCCCTGACCTTTTGTTCGGAGAGGGGGAGTGCTTTACAAAAGAGGGGCTAGCGCCCCTCTTCGACACCCCTGAGGGTGAGGCGAAGAGATATTTCTATTCTCTTGATTATAGGGGCAAAGGGGTGACATCTCCGGGCTAAGCCGCGGATGACAGGGGCGGGCCGGGTGGGAAAGAAAAACACCGGGGCGGGGTGGTGGAGGGGCAATACCCTCTTTTCCATTCCGTAGCTATAAATGCTATAATCGGGGCGGTAATTCTTTCCCCATCTCATTTCCAAAACCATAAAGGAGGCCCACCATGAACGTACTGGTCATCGGGGGCAGCGGTCTCTTCGGGAGCAAGACGGCGGCCTACCTCCTGAATGATGCCGATGTTAATACCGTAGTCTCGATGGATTTGGCCCCGCCGCCGGACTGGTTCCTCAAGTCCATCGTTAAACATAAGGAGAAATTTTATTTCATCCGGGGGGACGTCTCGCAAATCGAGGACATCCTCAACGCCATGAAGCTTTACGCCATCGACCGGCTGGTCAACTGGGCCTTCGTCATGGGGGAGGCGGTCAACACCGACCCGCGCCTGAGCACCAGAGTAAACGCCCTGGGGATGTGCAACGCCTTCGAGGCCGCCCGGCTTATGGGGGTGAAACGCGTCGTCTACGCCTCGTCGGAGACGGTCTACGGCCCGCAGGCCATGTACGGCGAGAGAGAAGTCACCGAGGCAGACCAGACCAACCCTACCCACTCCTACGCCGTCTGCAAGCTCTTCGCCGAGATTATCGCCGGGCAGTACGCCGAGCAGTACGGCATGAGCTTCACCGGCCTGCGCCCCACCATCGGCTACGGACACGGCGGCCGCTCGCCGGCGCAGTTCTGGTCGGACATGCCCTCGCTGGTGGCCGTCGGCCAGCCTTTCGCCATGGAAGGCGACGGCAACGGCCTCATGTCGCTCTTCTCTGCCGACGACC
>DAOUEH010000245.1:0-20671 GCA_034430635.1 Dehalococcoidales bacterium
AACCTGCTGGAGGGTAAGAACCCCTATAACAACGCCAATATCATCACGGCCCTGCTCGAGTTCGACGGGGCCTACGACCGGGTCACCCCGCTGCGCGTGGGCAGGTTCACCGATGTCTTTCCCTATCCCACGCCCCGGCAGCTGGAGGAGATATGGGACGAGGCGATACTGACCCCCTCGGAGCCGCCGGAGGAGATAGAATCGCGGGTATGCTACCCGGCCGGCTCCTTCGTCCTGCCGGCGCCGTTCCTGGCTATGGGCATCGACGATATCCGCATCGTCTACGGCATCCTCGTCCTGGCCGGGCTGGTCTTCGCGGTGTGGTGGCTGCCGGGGCGGCGGCGTCTGGTCTTTGTCGGGGCCATGCTCATCAGCCTGGAGATGTGGAACGGCATCGGGGCGGGGGAGACGAGCATCCTCGGTTTCCCGCTGCTGCTGGTGGCGTGGCTGACCCTTGGGCGTAAGTGGTGGGTATCGGCCATTTTCATGGGGATTGCCGTGTCCACCAAGCAGACGGCCTGGTTCGTGGTGCCCTTCTACCTCATCCTCTTCCTGCATACCCACCCGCAGAGAAGGGTAGCGGCGGGGCTGGGCATCATGGTGGGGGTTTTCGCTGCCTTCAACCTGCCGTTCATCATCGCCGACCCCGGGGCCTGGCTGAGCTCGGTGGCCTCCCCGATGACCGACCCCATGTTCCCCATCGGGGTGGGCATCGTCACCATGGTCACCACCGGCGTCGTCAACCTGCAATCATCGCTGCTCTTCACCATCCTGGAGTTGCTGGCCATCATCGCGGGGTGCATCTGGTACTACCGTAACTGCCGGCGCTACCCGCACAGCGGCCTCATCCTGGCGGTGCTGCCGCTCTTCTTCGCCTGGCGCAGCCTGTGGACGTACTTCTTCTACCTGGGGAGCATCGCCATGGTGGCCGTCCTGGCCGACGCAGAGACGGCGGCACGCTTCAAAAAGGGTTCAGCCAGAGCCGGTACTTCAGACGGTAGTAGACCGCCGCCGTAAGATAAGCCGGCACCGCCCCGATGACGGCCAGCACCAGCGCCAGCAGCAGCAGGCTGTAGACGAACCCCAGCCAGGGGGCCGCCAGCGGGATGATGCTCTCGCTGTCGAAGCTGGTGAGGAGGCCGATGAGGTTTATCAGCAGGAAGGGCAGGACGATGCAGCCCAGGCCGGTAAAGGCGGTCTTGAGGTCGGCCAGGCTGAGGCGGATATTGGCGGCGATGCAGACGGCCAGGTAGAGGAACACCCAGAACTTCCAGGAGGCGGCGCTCTCCGCGGTGAAGAGCACCCGCAGCATCACCAGCGACGCCTCGCCCAGGGTGCCGATGAAGCCCCCGAAGGAGAATTCGCCGCCAGCGGCGGTGGAGATGGCCAGTATCTCGTCCCAGGCCCGTGAGCCGTCCGGGACGAGGAGGTAAAAGAGGCCGAAGAGGGCGGCGCCGCCCAGGAGCACCGGCCCGATGCCGATGAAGAAATTACCCAGCACCTGCCAGGGGTTCCAGCGGCTCCAGCTGTGGTTGACGTAGCCCAGCGTCCCCGTATCCGGCTCCGGCTTGAAGAAGGCCAGGCTGTCTATCCTGTGGAGGAATATCACGCAGAAAAGGGCATGTCCCAGCTCGTGAACCGGCGTGCCCAGCCAGGCCACGGCGTAGACGCCGCCCCTCCCGAAGCCACGCTCCAGGGACTTGAAGGTGACATGGGAGACGAAATGAATGACGGTGCCGAAGATGAAGATGCCCGCGAACAGCGAGACAAGCTGGCCGAAGGTGGCCGCCAGGAGGTCCCGCAGGAAAATGAGGGCATCCATTTTGGTTGCATCATAGCGGCGGCGCCGTGGGCTGTCAAGGTGCGAAAGCCGGGAATACGCATTTTAGGTATTTCCGGCAATCCGGAATAGGCGTAACGGCGGAAGCCGTTTTCCCGGGCGGGGTGATAGGCTTAGGGTGGAAAAGAAACAGGGAGGTGAATAAAATGGATTGGCAGATTATCGTCGCACTGGTTATCGCCATACCGGTCATTCTCTTCCCCGCGGCCTTCGTCTGGTACCTCAATATCGGCGGCATTTACACGGCCATCAAAGAGGCCAGGGCCAGGAGGGTGGCGCGGCAGAAGGAAGAGAAGGTGGAAGTCGTCGCCAAGTAAACGGGGGCTTGCTGGCCTGCGATGTCGGTGGAGTTGATAGTAGCCCTGGCCATAGCGGTGCCCATCGTTATCCTCCCGGCGGCCTTCGTCTGGTATCTCAATATCGGCGGGCTGCGGGCGGTGAGTAAGGAAAGGCAGGCCAGGCGGCTGGCTGAGTCCCGCCGGCAAGACCCGGCCAAAAACATCAGGTAGCCTCAAGGCAATAAACTCAATATATCGTCAATCGTACGTTAACGACCATCCCGGCGCTCCCGGGGTGGTCTTCTTTTTGGGTTGTGTCCTCCTCGGGCGGGGGCGTAAATTTGGTAGAAAATCGTGCCTGATGGTATACTGAAAACCAAAAATAACTAACCGGGAAGAGGGGACTAGATGGAAAAAGAATGGTCGGCCATGACACGTGAGGAAAAGCGCCAGGCGAGGCTGAAGGACTACATCTCGCCGCCCGGCGTGAAGTTCCGCGACGCCCGAGCCGAGGAGATGTACCGGGAGAGGGTAGACCGCCTGCTCAAGGCCTCCATGTGCCAGGAGCCGGACCGGGTGCCGGTGTCCCTGCCCACGGGCAACTACCCGGCCTATCATGCGGGCTACGACCTCAAGCGGGTGATGTACGATTACAAGGCCCTGCGCCGGGCCTGGACGCGTTTCATGGAGGACTTTTACGACGACATGGACAGTATCATGGGGCCGGGACTTATCTGGTCGGGGAAGGCCCTGGAACTCATCGACTACCGGCCCTATAAATGGCCGGGTCACGGCCTTCCCGACGATGCCACCGTTTATCAGTTCGACGAGCGGGCGCACATGCAGCCCGAGGAATACGACGCCCTGCTGGCCGACCCCTCCGATTTCTCCTTCCGGGTGCTCTCGTCGCGGGCCATCGGCGCCGCCGGGGGTCTGGCCGACCTGCCGCCGCTGCACGCCCTGATGGGCATGCCGATGATGCTGACCTACCCCCTGGCCCGGCCGGGGGTGCGGGCGGCCCTCAAGGCCCTGGTTGACGCCGGCGAGGAGATGGAAAAATGGCAGCGGGAGGTCATGGGCTTCAACCTGGATTCCCGGGCCGCCGGGTTCCCGGCGCCCCGGGGAGGCATGGCGGTGGCCCCCTTCGATACCATCGGGGACTTCCTGCGGGGGACGCAGGGCGTCTTCATGGATATGTTCCGCTGTCCGGAGAAGCTCCTGGAGACGATTGACATGATAACCGGGCTGACCATCCGCCGTCTTATCGATAGCGTCAACCAGTCCGGCGGCCATACGGTAAGCTTCCCGCTGCACAAGGGCGACGATACCTTCATGTCCGATAAGCAGTTCGAGCGGTTCTACTGGCCGAGCCTGAGGAAGGTCATGAATGCCCTCATCGACGAGGGGATTATGGTCTGGCTCTTCGCCGAGGGCAGCTATAACCGCCGCCTGGAGTACATCAAGGACTTCCCCAAGGGGTGGGTAACCTGGATGTTAGATAAGACCGATATGGCCAACGCCAAGAAAATCGTCGGCGGGACGTGCTGCATCACCGGCAACGTGCCCGCCTCGCTGATGATTACCGGCACGCCTCAGGAGGTCAAGGACAACTGCCGGCGCCTTATCGAGACCTGCGCCCCCGGCGGCGGCTATATCCTCTCCGGCGGCTGCACGGCCACCGAGACGAAGAACCCGGCCAATTTCCGCGTCTTCATGGAGGCGGCGCAGGAGTACGGGGTGTATTAATTGACGGCTAACGATGTAAGTTCATGCCATCGAAAGGCCTGAGGGGGACGATGAAGAACGTAGCCGTTACCGGCATCTCCGGGTACGTGGGCACGAGGCTGCTGGCCCGGCTCGACCGCACCAAAGGCGTCCGTAAAATTATCGGCATCGATACCCGTGAGCCGCGTTACGCGTCACCCAAGCTCGTATTTTACCGCCGCGATATCCGCCAGCCGTTCGGCGACCTGTTTACGGCCAACGATGTCGATACGGCGGTGCATCTGGCCTTCGTCATCAGGCCCACCCGCCGGACGAACCTGGCCCGGCAGATAGATATCCAGGGCACGGAGAACCTGGTGCAGGCGTGCCGGGAGGCGGGGGTGAGGCACCTGCTGCACCTGAGCAGCTATACCGTCTACGGCGCCTACCGCCGTAACGCGGTGCCCCTCACGGAGGAGACGCTGCGGCGCCCCGTGCCCGGCCTGCAGTACTCGCAAGATAAAATCGAGGCCGAGCGAATCCTGGGGGACTTCGACGCGTCCGATACTGACGTGACCGTTACCATTCTGCGCTGCTGCCCCGTTATCGGCCCCGATGCCGGGGGTACCGGCGCCACCATCCTCTTTCAGCCAGCGATGATGCTGGGCGTGACCGGCCGCGACCCCCCCATGCAGTTCGTCCACGAGGACGACCTGGTAAACCTCATGGCGCGGCTGCTGGCCCGGCGGAAGGGAGGCATCTTTAATGTCGCCGGGAGCGGCACGCTCCGGTACAGCGAGGTCGCCCGGCTGCTGGGGAAAAAGCTGCTCAAGCTGCCCGGATGGTTGATGGAGCTGTCTATCAGGTTGTCCTGGGCGATGCACCTGCAGAGCGCCTCCCCGGTGGGCGTCAGCTTTCTCAAGTATCCGCCGGTGGTAAGTACCGCCCGGCTGGCGGGGGAGGTGGGTTTTAAGTTCCGCTATTCTTCGCGGGAGGCCCTGGCGTCCTTCGTCCGGGCGGCAAGTCTTGACAAACATCTCAGCCAGATGTAAGTTAACGGTCAGGCAATTGTCAAGCAGGCGTACTTCCCTTCCGATAAGATGAAAATATAAATAGTAAGAATAAGATACGTGATAGCTTCACGAGACGACGGCAATAAAGTCAGGAGGTATAAATGACTATGAAATGCCAGAACTGTAACCGGGAAAACGAGGCAGACAGCCGCTTCTGTATCCACTGCGGGGCGGCCTTACCGCCCCCGCCCCCCGCTCCGGCGAGCGTCCCGCCCGCCGCCCCGCCGCCGGCCGATGTCACCCCCACCACCGTGGTCAAGCCGGTAATCCGGGGGAAGCTGGTGCTGCCGGACAGCAGCGAGATAATGCTGGCGGCAGAGGAGAAAGACCTGGGGCGGGAAGACTTAAAGCAGGCCATCCCCGAGGCGTCGGCGTCCTATATCTCCCGGCGCCATTTACGCATCAAGTCCCAGGACGCCGGGTATTACATCGAAGACGCCGGCAGCGCCAACGGCACCCGTCTCAACGACGTAGAAATCAAGGAAAAAGGGTGGCAGGAGCTAAAAGACGGAGACAGTATCGATGTCGCCGGCGTGGCCACGCTTACTTTCAGACTGGTCAATAATCCCTAGCGTTACCTGTCGCCGGGGATAGTTACAGGAGGTATAAAGCAAATGAAATGCCCAAACTGTAACCGGGAAAACGAGGCTGCCAGCCGCTTCTGTATCCACTGTGGCGCACCACTGCCGGAATCGTCCTGCGGGGCCGGGATGAGTGAAGAGCTGGCGGCGCAGGTCGTCGTCTGGATGAACACCAAGAGCCGCAAGTGGGTCATCAAGGAGCTGGTTAAGAAACACGGCCTGACGCAGGAGGCGGCGGAGCAGTTAATCAACCAGGTTCAGTACGAAATCGAGGAGTATAAAAAGTCCCCCGAGGGGCGCCGCGAGATGGCCAAGCAGGGCCGGAACAAGATGATATCCGGCCTCATCTGGACGGTCGCCGGCCTGGCCATTACCATCGGCACCTTCGTGGGCGCCTCCGAGGGCGGCGTCTTCTTCATCGCCTGGGGGGCGGTATTATGGGGTATTGTGGACTTTTTCATGGGGCTCACTCAATGGCTCAAGTACCGCGGCGCTCCGGCCAGCGGGCTGGTGGATTACCAGGCCAGCCCGTCCGTTCCCAGGGCCCCGGTAGCCGTCCCGCCCGTCGCACCGTCCCGGCAGGTAGCGGCGGCCTCCGCCGCGGTCAGGCCCGCTGTGATGGCGCGGTTGATATTACCGGACAAGAGCGAGGTCACTCTGGTAGGCGAGGAGAGAGACCTGGGAAGGGATGACTTCAAGCAGGCCATCTCCTCCACGTCGGCGTCTTATATCTCCCGGCGCCATCTCCGCATCAAGTCCCAGGAAGGCCACTACTACATCGAGGACGCCGGCAGCGCCAACGGCACCCGTCTCAACGGCATCAACATCAAGGGCAGCGGGCGGCGGGAGCTGAGCGACGGCGACCACATCAACCTGGCCGACGTCGCCGAGGTGGTCTTCAAGATGTCGCCTGCCTGACGGGCAGAGCCTTTATCCTAAATAGCAGCGCGGGGGCCGCGGTCGGTATCGACCGCGGCCTCACTATTTTTGACATAGATATAATACTGCCTAACTTTCATACGCCGCCTTTTTTACCTTACAAAATCTCAGCCTGATGTAGGTCATCAGTCAGGTTATTGTCAAGCTGGGCCGTTTCACACGCCTTAAAATATAAACGGAAATAAAAAAACAAGGAGGAAAAGAAAAATGTTACTGATAGCGGAAATCGGGTTAACCATCTGGGCCTGGAGGCGAGGCTGGAAGGGCTGGGCGCTGCTGCCGCCGGTTCTCGCGCTGGCAATCGGCTTCATCGTCGGGCTCACTGCCAATCCCTATGACTACAACGCCATGGATAGCCTGATGGGCATCGGACTTGTCATGGATATTGTCTGCATTATCGTCCTGATTATCATGGTGGCCGTACCTCGCCGGAAGAATGAGCCGGTGACCTATGAACCGGCCTACACGCCGGAAGCACCGCCTTACATACCCCCCGTCCAGAGCACCCCGCCCATCATCGAGGCCGTCGCGCCGGTGGCCGCCATCGAGCCGCCCACGGTATACGCCCCCAGGCCCCAAGCCAAGCTGGTGCTGCCGGGTAACCGGGAAATCACCATCGACCGGGCGGTGAATCCGGTGGGGCGGAACGACTTCGGCCAGGCCTTATCGCCGGAAGAGCTCAAGTACGTCTCCCGCCAGCACCTGCTGATAAGGTCGGAGGGCGACCGCTACTACGTCGAGGACAGCAACAGCGCCAACCGCACCAGGGTCAACGGCGTTGATATCAGGAACCAGGGGAGCAAGGAAATCAGAGACGGCGACCGGATTGACGTCGCCGATACGCTGGCCCTCACCTTCCGGGTATGCCAGGCTTAAAGAGAAAAAGATAATAACAACCAAGACAAGAGACCCGGCCGCCGGGCACGCCGGGTCTCTTTATTTTCCCATAAATTAAGCAGGCCTGTGGCGCCGTGCCGGGGCCGGCTTGACTATCAGACCAGGAGATAGCCGAACCCCTTCCTGCTGACCAGCCTTACGGGGTGGAGGGGGTCGGGTTCTATCTTCACCCGGAGCCGGTGTATCAGCTGGTCGATGGCCGCATCGGAGACGCCCCCGGGGTCGGCCGCCTCCGGCCATACCTCGGCGATGATGTCGTCACGGGAGCAGACCTTGCCGGCCCGGTTGCTGAGGAAATACATCAGCTGGTATTCCTTTTTAGAGAGGGACAGCACCTTGCCGTCGGCGTAGACTTCCCGCTTCTTCTCGTCTATCCGGAGCCAGTCGACCGGCTCGGTACGCTCGACTTCGTTGATGTCGATGCGGGCGGTGGAGGTGGTGGGGGATTCCTTGAAACGCAGCACCACCCGCGCTTCTTCGCGGTTAATCCCCAGCCCGATGACGGAGTTGTGCATCAGGGGCAGGGAATTGCCCGGGGCCAGGCGCCTCCCGTCGAGCTGGGTGCCGTTGGTGCTGCCCAGGTCGCGCAGCATGTACCGGTACTGCTCGTAGGCAATCTCGGCGTGCTGCCGGGAAACGAAATCATCGTGGACGGCGATGCCGGGGTTGTTCCCCGACGACGCCCGCCCGATGATGATGGCGGTCTCCCCCAGCGGGTGCCGCTTGCCGATGTCCTTGTTGCTGCCTTTTTCCACGATCAGGTAGGCCATTCTGAGCATGATGTTAGTTACTCGTCAGGAAATTGTCAAGTTCGGCACTATTCGCCCGGCTATAATGGTGAAAGATGTATAATGGTTGTGACATAATACGGGATGATACCGGAGGTTCTTAAAATGAGACAGGAAATAAAGGTGAAAAAGGATGTCCGCCGGCAGCTGCTCCCCAACGAGCGGGTCATCGGCAAGCTGGGCGCCGGCGCCTACTGGGACTATGTTGACCTCTATGCCACCGACCGGCGGGTGCTGCGGTTCGGGAGGTCGGGGTGGTGGGTGTTCTTCTTCGGGCTGTGGGGCTTTTTGAAGGGCAAGGACTATTCCGGCTCCTTCGAGTATAGAATGCTCCAGGGCACCACGCTCGTTTCCCACCGTCCCCTATCGTTTATCATCATCAACCTCATCGGCGGGCTGATGTTCATCCTCATCGGGGCCATCTTCTGGGTCGTCTTCAGCGATTTCCCCGAGATGTTCTTCTTGTGGATAGCCTTTATCGTCCTCGGGGTGGTGCTGGCCGGCCTGATGATTTTAATAAAGCAGCGGTACTACCAGTTTGTCCTCCCCGGCCTGCCCGAGTCCGAGCAGCGGCGATGGCGCATTAACCTGCCGAAATGGGGTGGCAAAGCGGGGCAAATCAGGCGGTTCGTCCAGCTGGTCGAGGAGATTAGAAACGCCGCCCGTCCGGGGGTTGCCCCGCCGGTCGCGGCGCCTGCCCCGGCCCCGGCACCCGCCCCCGCCCCCGCGCCGGCACCCGCCGTAGTCCCGCCTCCGCCTCCTCTCCGTACCCCGGAGACGGTGGTCTACCCTGCGGTCAGCGCCCGGCTGGTGCTGCCGGATAACACCGAGATACCCGTCACCGGGGCCAGCCGGTATTTCGGCCGGGAGGATTTCAACCGCTTCGTCGCCGCGGAGGCCCTCAAGTTTATCTCGCGGAAACACTTCCTCGTAAAGTCGGCCGCCGGTAAATTCTATATCGAGGACGCCGGCAGCGCCAACGGCACCCGGGCCAACGGGATAACGCTGCGGGCCGGGGAGGGCCGCGAGCTGAATAACGGCGACCGCATCGAGGTGGCCGATACGATAATAGTCACCTTCCGTACGTCCTGACCGAACGGCCGTAATCGGCCGGAGTGAGAGGTAAAAATGTCGGTAATAACGAGCAAGAAATCGGTTTTTGATACGGCCTCGCTGACCGATACCGGCTCTGTCCGCGAGAACAACGAGGACAGCCTGCTGGCGCTGGATACCCGGGAAGACGCCGGGGCGGGCTGGGAGACCTGCGGGATATACCTGGTGGCCGATGGCATGGGCGGGCACCAGGCCGGAGAGGTGGCCAGCGGCATGGCGACCAGGATAATCCCGGAGGCCCTGCTGGAAGGCCTGAAGCGGGCGCGGAAACCCGTCTCGCCGAACCTCCTCATCAAGCAGGCGATACGGCAGGCCAACCGGGAAATATACCAGGCCGCCCAGGACGAGCCCAGTCTCTTCACCATGGGCACTACCGTCACCCTGGGGCTGAGACTGGATAACCGGCTCTATATCGGCCATGTCGGCGATAGCCGCGCCTACCTCATGCGTAAAGGCCGCCTGCGGCAGCTTACCCAGGACCATTCCCTGGTGGCCCATCTCATCAGGGAGGGCATTATCACCGCGGAGGAGGCCAAGACCCATACCGAGCGGAACAAGATTTTACGCTGCCTGGGCGTGACGCCGGAGACGGAGATAGATACCTACCGGCAGGCCGGCGGCAAGGACTGGCTGGCGCTGAAAAGCGGCGATAGCCTGCTCTTCTGCAGCGACGGGCTTTCCGGCTACGTCCCCGACGAGGAGATACGCGACTGTCTGCGGAAGGGCCGCGAGGCCGGGGAGACCTGCCGGGAGCTGGTGCGCCTGGCCAATCTCAAGGGCGGCGAGGACAACATCAGCGTTATCGTCGTCAGGGTGATACCGTCGTCGGGCAAAAAGCGGCCCCCCGAGAAGACCCCGGAGCCCAGCGCGACCCGCCGCCGGCGATAGGCCCGGCCCTTTGAAGTGCGCCGGAGGAGATGATAGGATAAAATGCTGAGAAGGCTCGATAATACGATAGAGTAACCAGGCGCTAGAGAAAAAGTAGAGCCAAACCGGCAAGAGGAGTAAGATAATCTAGAAACAGGGAGGCAATAAAATGGCCGCTGAGTTGAAAATGGAATGTACCCTGGCCCGCGATTACGCGATGGTGGACGTCCCCGATGCCCTGGCCTATCTCCTTATCAAAGCGGTGCCCAGTTCGGCGATACAGCTGGGCTCGATGCCCCTCAATATCGGGCTGGTCATCGATGTCAGCCGCTCCATGAAGGGCAAGAAACTGCAGGCGGCCCTGGAGGCGAGCAAGCTCCTGGTGAACTCCCTGCGGGAAGAAGACTGGATTTCGCTGGTGACCTTCAGCGGCGGGGCCAATATCGTCGTCCCGGCTACCCCGGCGGTCGATAAGGCCCCCATCCTGGCCGTTATCGATGAAATCGGCGTCATCGGCGCCACCCGGATGTTCTACGGCATGCAGGCCAGCGCCGACGAGATGTGCCGGGCCGGCACCGCCGATAAAATAAGCCGCATGATTCTCCTCACCGACGGCGAGACGGAGGGGGAGGCCCAGTGCCGCCTTAACGCCGCACAGGAAAAGGAGCACAGCATCGTTATCTCCGCCCTCGGCATCGGCAAGCGGTATAATGAGAACCTGCTCAGTGATATCGCCGATGCCACCCTGGGCGTCTTTTCCCACCTGAGGGAGCCGGAGCAAATCAACGATATATTCCAGAACGAGCTGAGTACCGCCGCGGCCTCGGTCATCACCGATGTCACGCTGCAGCTGGGGCTGGCGGAGGGGGTCAGGCTGGAGAGCCTCGACCGCGTCTACCCCAACAGCGTCAACCTCCAGCCGGAGGCCGGAGGCCCCGGCAATATCCTCAGAGCGGGCCTGGGCAGCCTGATGAAAGACGAGCCTACCATCATCGGCGCCCAGCTGAGGCTCCCCACCCAGGCGGCGGGCCGCCAGAAAATTGCCGACGTGGTATTCAACTACAGCATCCCCAGCCTGCAAATCACCCGCGGCGAGGAGAAGCAGGGCATATTTATAGAGTACACCGCCGACCCGGAGCGCTGCGGCCAGGTGAACCGGGAGGTCATCAGCTATTTCAACCAGATTAACGCCCAGAACCTCATCAAGGAGGCCATCCACCAGACGCAGGTGGGCAATATCGACGAGGCCACCCAGTCGCTCTCCCAGGCCCGGGCGATTACCGAGAAGCTGGGCAACCTGCCGCTGACCACGGACATCAAAGAGGCCCTGGATGAGCTGGAGAAGAAGGGCGTTATCTCGGCGGAGGGGGTCAAGACCATCAAGGCCGGGAGCCGCCGTACCGTCCGGGTGAACGAGGGCGAGCTAAAGTGAGCATGAGGATTTTGGTTACGGCGGGCCCGGCCCCGGCCGGACCGACCGGCGGAGTCCGTGATGAGTGAGATGCTCTGTCCCAACTGCGGGAAGGAGTACCGCACGGGCGACGAGGCCTGCCGATACTGCGGCTATGTCTTCCCCTTCTCGACGGTGGTCATCGCCTCCGGCCGGACGCTCCAGGGCCGCTACGAAATCCAGGAGCTTATCCACACCGGCGGCATGGGCTACATCTACCTGGCCAAGGACAAGCGGCTCTACGACCGCATCTGCATCGTCAAGCAGGTGAGGGAGTCCATCACCTCGGAGGCCCACCGCAAAAAGCTGGAAGCCGAAGCCCAGAGCATGACCAAGCTCAACCACCCCAACATCGCCATGATATTCGACCACTTCGTCGAGGAGGGCTATTACTACCTGGTGGTGGAGCGCATCAGCGGCCAGACGCTCAGCGAGGTGTTCAAAGACCGCGGCGGCCAGCTGGGCGAGGAGGAAGTCTGGCGCTGGGCGGTCGATATCTGCGACGTGGTCGGCTACCTGCACCGGGCGGGGGTCATCCACCGCGATATCAGCCCGGATAATATCATGCTCAACGATGAGGGCATCATCAAGTTCATCGACTTCGGCACCTCCCACGAGTTCCGCTACACCGCTCCCGGGGGTACGGTGGGCATCGGCAAGTACGGCTACACGCCGCCGGAGCAGTGGCGCGGCAAGCCGGAGCAGCGCTCGGACATCTTCGCCCTGGGGGCCACCATCTACTACCTGCTCAGCGGCTACCTCCCCCTGTCGCAGGGCTACATCACCGGGCAAGCCCCCCAGAAGGCGGACTTCAACCCCAGCTTCCCCCCCATCACGGCCAAGAATCCCGCGGTATCACCGAAATTTGAAGCCGTTTTACAGAAGGCCCTCCAGCTGGATATCAATAAACGCTATGCCTCCGCCGCGGAGTTCGGCCAGGCGCTCAAGGCCCTGCTGCCGGAGGGTACCCGGCGCGCCGGGAAAAAGGCGGTGGCCCGGCCCGTATCGCTGGGGGTGGGCATAGCCCTGGCGGTGGCGGGTCTGGGCGCGGCCTGGCTGCTCACGCTGCTGTGGGTCGTCGGGGTGGGCGGCATGGACCCGCCGCTGAAGGTCACCCAGCTGGCCCTGATATTAGCGGCCGGGCTGGTCGGGGTGGTGCCGGGGGTGCTCCTGCTGCGGCGGGGCATTACCGGCCACTTCCGCAACCGGCCGGAGGGCGGCCGGGTGACGGGATGGTGGTGGCTGCCCTCGCTGGCGCTGGGTTTTATAGGGGGCATCTTCACCTGGTTCCGGCACAAGGATATCAACTGGCGCCAGTCCCGCAACATGCTGACCGCCGGGATACTGATGACCTTCGTCTTCATCGCCCCGGTGCTGGCGGCCGGGCACGAGAGGGACGTATTACCTCCCGGATCGCCGCCGGTGACCCAGAACGGCACGCCGTCCACGCCGGGGCCCGGGGAGACGACCGTACCGGCGACGACACCGCCCGCAACGACGGCGACCCAGCCGGTGCTGGATTTCGAAAAAATTATGGCGCTGACCCAGAACCCCTCGGCGTTTTTTGAGCTGGACTATAACCAGGTTGATTTCGGAACCGGCGAAATCTACAGCGGCCAGGTTTTCCCGATGAATTTTACGGGTAAGGCTAGTTGCATTCAGGATATGGGGCTGGATAACCTGGAGGTACGCGTCAAATACCAGATTACTGCCCGAAATAACGCCAGCAGCGCCAGGGTAACACTTAATCCAGACCTGACGGTTAATATCGAGGATTTCCCCACCCGGGCCGGGGAATCGTACGCTATCGACGAAGTGGTATTGCTACAATTCCCGGAGACAGCCGCCACCGGCGAATACACGGTTATCGGCGAAATTGTGGAGGTTATGGTCAAAATCGGCAGCTGGTTCGATATCTCCCCCTACCTCGAAGAGGCGGGAGACCTGGGCACGCTGCAATATGTCGCCGCGAATCCAGCCACCCAATCCCACACCTTTTCCGGACATGTCCTGGAAGCTGACACCAGGAACCCCATCGCCGGGGCTGTAATACACGTCATTGAATACGACTCGCGCGTGGGCTACTATGTTCAGCGCGGCGACGGTCGCACCGATGCCGCCGGCTATTACGCCACCTCGCCCTTCAGCCAGCCCGGGCCGTTTGCGCTGTACGTCAACGCCAGCGGCTATGCCACCGAATGGTATGACGATGAATACATAAGAAATGACGCGACCCCGCTGGAGTTTCTCGTATCGGGTGAAATATCAAATATCAACTTTCTGCTGGAGCCCGAGGGCACCATCTCCGGAAGAGTAATCGCCGATAACACCCTGGAGGGCATCGCCGGTTTGAATGTGATGGCCGTGGACGGCTTTACCGGTATCTGGATGGCCGGGGTGAATACCAGCAGCGACGGCACCTACACTCTCACCGGCCTGCCGGCGTGGAGCTACCGGGTACAGGCTAGTGCTTCCAACAGCATGATGCCCTATGCCAACGAGTATTACCCCAATACCTTCGACTGGGGCCGGGCTGAGCAAATAACGGTGGCCGATGAGCAGGACGTCCGGGGCATTGATTTTACGCTGGCCCCGGGCGGGAGCATATCGGGCACTATCCGGGCTGCCTATGACCTGCGTGCGCTGTCCGGCGTCAGCGTGCAGCCGTTCCAGATCGTCGATGGCCGGTGGCTTTGCTGGGGGGCTATCTCGGATGAGAACGGGAACTATACCGTCTACGGCGTGCCCTACGGGCAATTATACGTAAGGGCGCCGGGCCGATTCTCCGATGGAGACGGCGACTTTGTCCAGGAGTACTATCTGGAGCAGTGGCAGCAAGCTCAGGCGATGCGGGTCACCGTCGGTGAAGATAATAACCCCAGCAACATCAATTTTACCCTGGCCGCCGGCGGCAGCATCTCCGGCAGAGTCATCTCCGATGCCAGCTTTGAAGGCATCGCCAATTTACATGTTTTTGCCGCCGACTACGATACCGGCGAGTGGCTTTCCGGCGCCTTTACCGACGCCGACGGTAACTACGCGCTGCGCGGCCTGTCGGCGGGGACCTGCTGGGTGAGGGCGGTAGCTTCTAATAACGGGCTGCCGTATACCGACGAGTTTTATTTTAATGCTGATAATCCAAATGACGCCCTGCCGATAACGGTGCGCGCCAATCAGGATACTTCCGGCATCAACTTCTCGCTGTCTCCGACTGCGTGAGCAGGGAAAAGCACGTAATCCTGCCTTGATAAACGGTTGGGGTTAAATATGGCCGGAATCGCCCCGTTTAGAGCTGCCTCAGCCTGGGGTCCATCTTATCGCGAATCCAGTCGCCCATGAAGTTCCCCGCCAGCACCACCAGGCCAATGGCCAGGCTGGGGAAGACGGATATCCACCAGCCCCGTTCCAGGAGATTCCTGCCATCGGATACCATCGAGCCCCATGACGGCGTAGGGGGCGGAATACCGGCCCCGAGGAAGCTCAGCGAGGCCTCAATCAGAATCACCAGTCCCACGCTCATCGTCATCAGGACTACCAGCGTGTTGACCACGTTGGGAAAGAGATGCCTGGTAAATATCCTCCACGACGAACTGCCGATAATCCGCGCCTGCGCTACGAAGTCCTCCTGGCGGACTTTCATGACCTCTCCTCGCATCATGCGCGTGTAAGGAGCCCAGCCCAGCGCCGACAGCGCCAGGACGACAGTGCCGAAACTCGGCCCGAGGGCGACGCCGAGCAATAAAGCGATGAGTAACGCGGGAAAGGCCAGGGCGGCATCGGTTATCCTCATCAGCACGGCGTCGGTGCGTCCTCCCACGTACCCGGCTATCATGCCCATAATGGTGCCGATGACGGTGCTGATGGCGATGACCAGCAGCGAGACGCTCAGGGAAACCCTGGCGCCGAAGAGCATGCGGCTGAGGATATCGCGGCCGATGTTATCCGTACCCAGGATATGGGCCATGCTGCCCCCGGGCATGAAGAACGGGGGTGTCAGCTTGTCCGGAAGTGACATAACATCAGACGGATACGGTGCGATTAAATCGGCGAAGATGGCCACGAAGACGAGGGTAGCCAGTATGAGAGCCGGGATAACCGGAAACCTTCTGACGTTTCCCCAGAGATGCCTCACCCTTGTTCCGTAGCCAACTGTTTCCATATTCGTCATAAAATGCTAATATCTGATTCGCGGGTCAACGTAGGCGTAGGTAATATCTACCAGCAGGTTCACCATGAGGACGACCACCGCCACCAGCAGTACCGCCGCCTGTATCACCGGGAAATCGCGTTCCATTACCGCCGTGGCCATGAGCCGTCCCAGACCCGGCCAGGCGAAAACGGTCTCGATTATTACGGCGCCGGTAACAATCGTGCCGAAGGAGATGCCGGCCGCCGTCAGCAGGGGTATTATCGCGTTTCTCAGGGCATGCTTCCAGACCACCATCCGCTCCGAAAGGCCCTTTATCCGGGCCAGCTTGACATACTCGCTGTCGAGGATTTCCAGCATGCTGGACCGAATCAACCGCGTAAATATTGGCAAACTGAAAAAGGAAAGGGTCAGCACCGGCAGAATGTAGTGGTCCGGACCTCCCAGGCCGCTGGTGGGCAGCCACTTCAGCCAGACGGCAAATATGGCAATGGCCACAATAGCCAGGAAGAAACTCGGCAAGGCCTGGCCGAGAATAGCTATAAATTTCACCGCGTTATCCAGCCAGGTGCCGAACTTGCACGCCGAGGTAACCCCCAGGAAAAGGGATACAATTAGCCCCAGGAATATGGCGGACAGGCCTAATGACACCGTATTAGGCAGCCTTTCCCAGATAATGGTCGTAACAGGTCGCCGGGTACGGATTGAGTCCCCGAAGTCGCCGTGGGCCACGTTCTTCACGAAAACCCAGTACTGTTCGGGCAGCGACTTATCCAGTCCCAGGTGCTCCCTTATTGCCTGCAAGTCGTCCAGGGTGGCCATGGGGGGGGCCATCAGCATCACCGGGTCGCCGCTGGCTCGGGCCAGGGCGAATATCACCATTGAGATAACGATGAGGGTTAAAAACGCCTGGAATATCCGTATTAAAATAAAGCGCGCCATGGTGTCCCTTAGTCGAAGTGCCAGCTATTTTTGCTACCGGGCAGGCAGTATAAACACGATGGTACCGGCGCCCGGTCTGTCGTTGGCTGCGGCCAGATAAATCATGTTTGCCGCCGCCACATCCAGCGCCTCGAGCCGCTCCCGGGCACCGGTACCATCACTATCCCTTTCGCGTTCCGAACGCGTCACCGGTAGGGCTACACTAAACCGGGCAGTATAAAACTGCTAAAAGCTCGCCTTATTTCCTCTTGATGCCGGCGAAGCCGCCCCAGATATCATACTGGAAGCGCAATGTCCAATCGCCGATGTCGTCGCTCACAGCATAATAGCTGTATATGTTCACGATACCAGGGGCAGCATATTGGTCGAGCATATATTCCGCGGTCTGCTGGAAAAGGTCTACCTGCGTGGCCTGGTCCGGGCTCTGGGTGATGCTCCCCCAGAGGTCATCAAATGTCGCATCATGCAGCAGCTGCCAGTTGCCTTGCGAATGAATGGCGCTCCAAAGGAACGCGACACTGACCTGCGTGGTCGGCATACCCCAGATGGCAACCTTCCCCGTCATGGCAGGGTCTTGGACATACATCATCCCCCTCAATTGCCCGAAATCAATCGTCTCTATTTTAGTCTGGACGCCGACAGCTTCCCAGTAGCCCGATATGATTTGATTCAGGTCGGGGAGCCAGGGCAAGTACGCCATAGAATATAGAGTGATTTCCGGGTTCTCGAAGGCATCCGGGTAGCCGGCTTCCGCTAGCAGCGCCTTGGCTTGGTCGCGGTCGTATTGGAACCATGTGCCGTCCGCCCAGGCCGGGTCGTACCCCCAGCTCGACGGGGCCGTCCAGATTACGCCTCCCGGTTCGGCTAAACCATTGAAGAAGGAATTCGCAATTTCCGGGCGATTGATAGCCAGCGACAGGGCTTCGCGAACCCGTACGTCCGATATCGGGTCCGAGGTATCCCAGCTATTCAACATGCATATTACCGGCACGGTGGGGTTCCCCAGGATGCGCAGTTCGTAGCCTTCATCCTGCACCATAAGGGCTTCGTCCATGTTAACCGAGACGATATCGGTCTCCCCGTTCCTGAGCTTGGCCAGGGCGGTACTGGACTCCGGTACCAGCTCGACAATCAGGTGTGCCCATTGCGGCGTGATGCGCCAGTGGTCGGGCACCGCATCAAACTCGATGCTGACGCTGGGGGTGAGCTTGACGAATTTCCACGGTGACGTCCCGACGGGATGCTCGTTGAAATATTCGTCTCCATTCGCCTCGATGTAGTCCTTCGGCACCATGGGGCAGCCCCAGATAGAGGCATAGAACTGGTAGTTGACCTTGGTGCAATAAATTTCTAACGTATAGTCGTCCGGGGCCACAATGTGGTCGATGGTGTCGCTATACTCGGGTTTCCACGGTGACATCGAGCCTTCCTGCATGATGCGCTCCAGGCTGAATTTGGCGTCTTCAGAAGTGAAGTCCTCGCCGTTGTGGAATTTGATGCCGGGCCGGATATTAAACGTCCAGACCAATCCGTCGTCGCTTACCGACCAGTCCGTGGCCAGCTCTCCGATGAAGTTCCTATCTTCGTCAATACT
Source organism: Dehalococcoidales bacterium (assembly GCA_034430635.1). Lineage (GTDB taxonomy): Bacteria > Chloroflexota > Dehalococcoidia > Dehalococcoidales > RBG-16-60-22 > DAOUEH01. The sequence goes on from DAOUEH010000245.1 coordinate 18,214, forward strand.
TATCAGGTGTTCATAAATCGCGTATTCAAAGGTGGTCTGGAGGTTCGGGTCGAGAGTTTCTATCCAGGAAGGAACGATGGCACGTAGCGTGCCGGTGGGGCCTGATGGTGTTGTTGCCGTCGGTTCGGTAGTCGTCGGCTGGGTCGTCGTCGGCTCCTCTTCACCGCAGCTACCGAGAATCAGGCTGGCTGCAAGTACCAATATAAGCGGGATTAGAAGTAGTTTCTTCATCTCTTCCTCCTCTACAGTATTGGATTTTCACTTGTTGGTCTATTTTATCTTATAGCGAATCCCTCCTATTCAATAAGATTTGGGTTTTGCCACAGCACTCCAATAATACGGACGGGGCTAACAATGTCCTTAATTACTTTCTCATGTAGAACATTCCTTTAGCTGAGCATAATATATGCTAGATTTACTGAATTGTCAACAGGCTTTGCTTAATATATTCCAGATTTCTCCAGTTGTCAACCGCCGCCCAAGGTGAGACAGCCTTTCTTGGGTAAATATTCCCGGTATTAACAGTACATAAATTGTTTATATCTCAAACCGGGATATTTATCCCTTTGTTACGCGATTGGTGCTTATATATAAGGTATTCACTACGCAAGAAGGACGTGGGTATTGAGATGAACTTTACAGAATCCCTTCCCATTATCCTGCTGATATTATCCTTCACGATGTCGGTCATGGTGGTGCTGCGCGCCTGGCGCTACCGGTCGCGGCACGCGGTGAAGGCCTTTTTGTGGTTGATGGGGGCCCTGGTCTGGTGGCTGCTCTGCTCTATCCTGGAGAATACCAGCACCACTCTGGCCCACCATGTCTTCTGGATGAACATGAGCTACGTAGGGATTTGCGCTCTGCCGGTGATGTGGCTGGTATTCACCATGCATTACACGGAACGAGGCAAGTGGTGGCGGCGGCGCGGCCTGCCGCTGCTTTTTATCATGCCGGCCATTACCATAACGATGGTCTGGACCAACGGCCTGCACCACATGATGTGGAACGATATACAGCTCGATGCCAGCATCTATCCGCCCCTTAAAGTAATCACTTTTAACACCTGGTTCTGGATACACGCTCTGTATTCCTACCTGCTGCTGTTGGCCGGGACGATTAATCTCTTCAACCTGTATTCCCGCACCTCTGGCATTTACCGCAAGCATGTTAAAATTGTGCTGCTGGCGGCCTTTATACCCTGGATAGCCAACTTCCTCTTTATCGCCGGCATCGGCCCCACCTTCGCCGTCGACCCGACGCCGATGGCCTTCGCCGTCACCAGTATTGCCTTCATCTGGGGCCTCTCCCGCGCCCATCTGCTCAATATCATGCCGGTGGCCTACGAGGCCATCTTCAAGAGCATTAGCGACGGCGTTATCGTCATCGACGAGCGGAATCGTATCAAGGAGTATAATCCCGCCGCGGCGCGGATATTGAACATGGGAAAGGACGCCCTGCGCGGTAAAAAACTCTGCCAGGTAATACCCGGGCGGGCGTATTTCTCGGAGACAATCTCCGCCAGCGGCCTCAACGAGACGGTCATCTCGCTGGGGCAGCCAAACCAGTCGCGTTTTTACAGGATGAACATATCCCGTATTTCCGACCGGCGGAGCGGCCAAGGCCGGCTGGTGCTCCTCCACGATGATACCGAGCGGAGAAAGGCCGAAAACGAGTCCCGCGAGAAGACCCTCCTCAAGACCGAGCTCAACGAGCGGAAGAAGGTAGAGCAGTTCCAGCGTGATGAGAACTACGTGCTCACCCTGCTGGGTCAGGGGGCGGAGCTTAAAGAGATACTGGACGCCATCGTCCGGCTGGGAGAGGCCAATAACCCGGGCATAAGGGGCTCGGTGCTGCTCCACGATAAGTCCCAGGGCCGGCTCTATCACGCCTCGGGCCCGAGCCTGCCCGTCGGCTATACCTCCGTCTTTAAGGACGGTCTGCCCGTGGGGCCGAACATGGGTACCTGCGGCACCGCCGCCTATTACAAGAAGAGGGTGGTCGCCCCGGATATTCAGAACAGCCCCCTGTTTGCCGGCAACGAGGATGCCATCAAGAGGTCTATCGAGCACAATCTGCTCGCCTGCTGGTCGCAGCCCATCATCGACTCCAGCGGGGAAGTCCTCGGCACCATCGCCCATTACAACAACAAGGTCGGCGACCCGACCGAAGACGACCTCATGGTCATGGAGTGGTCGGCCCGGATTGCCGCCATCGCCATCGAGCACCGCCGGAGCGAGGAGGCCCTGGCCGACGAGGCGGTGCGCCGGCGCATCCTGGTGGAGCAGTCTCTGGACGGGATAGTCGTCCTGGATGTCGAAGCAAAGGTCTATGAAGCAAACCAGCGTTTTGCCGAAATGCTCGGCTACACTATCGAGGAAGTCCGTGAACTCCATACATGGGATTGGGATAAAAATTATCCACCTGAAGAACTGCTGGAAATGGGGCGGAATGTTGACGA
>DAOUEH010000246.1:0-5219 GCA_034430635.1 Dehalococcoidales bacterium
TTCAGGTCGTCGACGGCGGTATCGGGCTGGCGCTCGATGAGGCGGCCCAGGTCGTAGCTGAAATAGCCCACCGCCCCGCCGGTGAAGGGGATACCGGCCTCCGGCGCGTCCAGCCGGTACATCTCCAGCAGCTCGCCGAGCACGTCGAAGGGATTGCCCCGCCGGACTTCCTCCACCCCGTCCTTAATCAGGGTAATTTCGTCGCCGCGGCTGCGCAGCACCAGAAAGGGGTTGCTCCCCATGAAGGAGTAGCGCCCCAGCCGGGCGGCGTCCATGCCGCTGTCCAGGAAAAAGCTGTAGGGCCGGGGGGCGAATTGTTCAAAGCACCGCGGGGCGTCCGGTGCGGCGGGTATCTCTTCTAGCAGCGGGTAACGGGCTGTCATTGCGCTCCGTAAACTAATAACTCAATCACCAATCATTATATACCTATTTGGCCATTTTGAGAAACCGGGGTTTTGGCTCCCCGCCCCCCTCGGTGTTATCTTTTCCCACCCGGCCGCCCTCGCGGCATCCACGGTCTTGCCCGCCTCCGCCGGCTCTGCTATGCTGTGAAAGAAAATCATGCCGAAAATAATTTCAAACTTCCGCCGCCGCGATTACGTCAAGATTGCCCTCTTCGGCTTCGCCCTGACGGCGCTGTGGCAGAGCCTGCACACCTTTATCCTGCCGGCGCGGCTGCTGGACTTCGTCCCCGAGGCGCAGAAAAACACCTACCTGGGCCTGCTGACACTCACCGGGCTGCTGCTGGGTCTCGTCGTGCAGCTGGTGGCCGGGACGCTCTCCGACCGCTCCGGTTTTCGCTGGGGCCGGCGGCGGCCCTATATCCTCATCGGGGGTATTATCGCCACGGCGTTTATCCCCGGCATCGGCCTTTTCGGCAGCTACGCCGCCATCTTCGCCGTTTACTGCCTGCTCCAGCTCGCTTCCAATACCGCCCAGGGCCCTTACCAGGCCTTCATCCCCGAGCTGGTGCCGGAGGGTAAACGGGGGCGGGCCTCCGGGATGAAGTCCCTCTTCGAGATATGCGGCGGCATCGTCCTCGTCTATCTCTCCAGCATCTTCATCGACCGCTACACTGCCGGCGGGGGGGCCGGCTGGTTCTGGCTGGTGCTGGGGCTCCTCATGTTCGTGGTGCTGGGGGCGACGATAGCCACCGTCATCATTGTCCGCGAGCCGCGCCTGCCCCACCCAAGGCCGCGGACATCGCTGGCGGCCACGCTTTATAAGACCCTGAAGAGCGAGATATGGAAGAACCGCAACTTTGTCTGGTTCATCCTCTCCCGCATGGTCTTCTTCATGGCCTTCACCACCATCCAGCAGTTCGCTTTCTACTACATCAAGGATGTCATCGGCATGGCCGACCCCGCCGAGGCAACGGCCCGCTTCTCCGTCGTTTCCGTCGTCGGGATGCTGGCGGTAGCCTGGCCGGCGGGTTATTTTTCCGACCGCGTCGGCCGCAAGCCGCTGGTGCTGGCGGCGGGGGTGCTGGGCGCCGCGGGGATTGCCGTCATCGTGGGGCTGGAGACGTACACGGCGATACTCTACGCCGCGGCCATCATCGGCGTGGCCATGGGGATTTTCAACAGCGCCAACTGGGCGCTGGCCACCGATTTTGCCCCTAAAGATAAGGAAGCGCGCTACCTGGGGCTGGCCAACATGGCCACGGCCGGGGGCGGGGCGCTGGCCCGCGTCATCGGCCCGGCCATAGACTATTTCAACGGGCAGGGCCCAAACCTGGGCTACCGCTTCATGCTGCTGGTCTGTATGGCCTATTTCCTCATCGGGGGGGCGCTGGTGCTGAAAATAAGGCGCACGGCTAGGTGAACCAGGGTATATACCCTATTATAACTTGACCAAAATAGGCCACTACGATGTAAGATATTGTCCGGCCCGCCCAGCAGGCGAGGAAGAAACGCCACAGGGGCATGCGCAGGGCCCCGGCGATAATGCCGACGACATCGAAGGCGAAGGGAAATATAGAGAAGACAAAGACGGCTATCCACCCCCGGCGCTTTACCCAGCCCTCCACGCGGGTGTATATCCGGCTGCGTGCGAAAAGCCGCCGCCCGCTGCGCCCGGCGACGTAGCCCGTCAGCTCGCCGATGGCCGCCCCGATACCCCCCGCCAGCCCCACGAAAACGGGCGTTTGCAGCGTCGCCCCCAGGGTGACGATGATGGCTACGTTGGAGACGGGCAGGATGATGGTGGCGTTGAGAATAAGGCTGATGAGGAAGGCCCCCAGATAGCCCAGGGCCCGCAGCTCGCGGAACATGCCGGGGAAGCGCCAGTAGACGTAGGCGATGCCCCCCATGATAGCCAGGGCCAGCAGCAGGCCCAGCAGCGGCACCACCTTTTTACGGAGCCAGGCCAGCGTTTTCAGCCGCCGCAAACGGGAGGCATCGATGTCGTTCATTTGATGAGGATTATACCATGACGGTATACGGCGCTAATAGTTGGGATGCCCCCTTTTCAACCTACCAGAACTCCGTCTGGGTAATATGCTCGGTCTGGCGGATAATGCTCCGGATGCTCTCCCGCGCCGCGCTGTCGGCCACGGGCTCCACCTCGGAGACGGGCGAGCCGTCGCCGGCCTTTTCCGCCTGCCAGCGCACGATATAGCCGGGCACCAGGACGCTGTCGAAGTCGGTCGTACCGCAGCAGGAGGCGTCGACGACGGCGCGGCTGAGGACATAGAGCACCTCGCGGCCGTTATAGGGCAGGCGCACCTCTTTCTGCGGGGTATAGTAGCCGGCCGGGGCCGCGATGGCGCGGTCTAGCTCCTGGTGGGTATATCTCGCTCTGGTCACCGCCGCCTCCCTACGGGAACAGGGCCGGGGCCGTAAGTCCGGTAGTCTCCGGCAGGCCCAGCATGAGGTTCATGTTCTGGATGGCCTGCCCCGCCGCCCCTTTCACCAGATTATCGATGGCGGCTATAACGCAGAGCCGCCCGGTGCGGTGGTCGATGGCGGGGTGAATCAGGCAGAAGTTGCTCCCCCGGGTATGCTTGGTATGCGGCGACGTGCCGATGACCCGTACGAAAGGCTCGTTTTTATAGAAATCGCGGTAAAGGGCGAGCAGCTCCTCCTCCCCCTGGCTGCCTTCGGCCAGCCTGCCCGGCGTCAGAGTGGCGTAGGCGGTGGTGAGGATGCCCCGCGTCATGGGGATAAGGTGGGGGACGAACGTCACCGCCGGGACCGGCTCCGGGCGCAGGGCGGCCAGCTCCTGGACGATTTCGGGCAGGTGGCGGTGCCCGCCCAGGGCGTAGGCGGTGGCATCTTCGTCGGCCTCGGCGAAGTGGGTCGTCAGGTTCAAAGTGCGTCCCGCCCCGGAGATGCCGGACTTGCTATCGATGACGATATCCGGCCCGATAATGCCTTCTTTGACGGCCGGGGCCAGGGCCAGGATGGCGCCGGTGGGGTAGCAGCCGGGATTGGCCACCAGCCGCGCCTTCTTGATGCGGTCTCGGTGCAGCTCAGGCAGCCCGAAGACCGCCTGGGAGAGCAGGTTGGGGAGCGGGTGGGCGAAGCCGTACCACAGCGGGTAGGCCGCCGCGTCCTTGAGGCGGAAATCGGCGCTGATATCCACCACCTTGAGGCCGCTCTCCAGCAGGGGGGCGATGACCGCTACGCTATCCTTATGGGGCATTGCCGAAAAGACCAGGTCGCATTCGCCCAGCTTCTCCTTGATGGTCAGCCCGGTGCCGGCCAGGTGGGGGAAGTAGTCGTCCAGCTTGTGCCCGGCGGCGCTGCGCCCGGTAACCGAGGTCAGCTTGACCTCCGGGTGCCCCCACAGCAGCCGCGCCAGCTCGATGCCGGCGTAGCCGGTAACGTTGATAATGCCCACTCTCGTCTTGGCCATCTATGAAGACCCCTTTTCAGATATGGTGCTACAAGTATAGCATACCCCCGCCGGCATTGGATACCGCGCCTTTTTGCCAGTTGGCCGCATTTTAGCCATCCGGCACCCCGGACTTACCGGAAATTAATGTTTCCTCCACAATTTGGGCCTGATTAGGCGTGTTTCCCTCTTGACATGTGCCTGACAATGGTTTATTGTTTATAGCAAATACCCCCAAGGAAGGAGGATACCATGCAAGCATATTGTGTGAAGTGCCGAGCCAAGAAGGAGATGAAAAATCCCAAGTCAATTACAATGAAGAATGGCAAACCGGCGACGCAGGGAGAGTGTCCCTCCTGCGGCACCAAGATGTTCAGAATCGGCAAAAGCTAGAGCCGGTACCCAAGGGATTTTAGATATACGGGGCTGGATATTTCTTCGGGAAGTATCCAGCCTTTGCTTTTACCCGGGAACTAGCCGCCCGCCGGGGACGCGGGCACGTGCTCGGCCACGAGGGCGACGCTGTCCACGACGTTGAGCTTGCCGAAGATGAGCGAGAAGCGTCCCTCCAGCTCCTTCATTATCTCGGCGAGGCTCGCCGCGGGGAGATGCCAGGTCTCCGTCTTGAAATCGCCCAGGGCCTTCTTGCGCGTCTTGTAGATGAACTGCTCCTCCGTCTCGCCGCTCTTGCGCTCGTCGCTATAGTGGGCATCGAGGTGCTGTCGGACGGCTGCGGTAAGCTCGGCGGGGAAGTGGGGACTGTCGTAGATGATGTTCTGGAAGCCGGTGGCCAAGTGCACCTCCACCGTATCCACCTTGGGGAACATGTCGAAGGCCTCGTCGGGGAGGGTGGAGGCGCCGTGCTGTACCGCCCCGCCCATCCCGTAGGCCTCCCGGGCCACCTTGGATAGCTCCTTGAGGGTATCGAAGTCGATTTTGACACGCGCGATGGAGCCGTCGGGGAGAACGACGCCGCCGTGGGCCGTGCCCGTCTGCACGCTGATTTTGGAGATGCCCTTCACGCCCCGTCCCAGCCGCTCGTTGTAGCCGTCCATGAAGGCGTCGAGGTCGGCCACGGTGCTGTTGCCCTTGCCGATTTCCCCGATCTCGCCGCCCACGGATACGGTAATGCCTTTTGGCTCGATGGAGCGGATATACTGCGTCAGCTCCGCCGTTATCTTGTAGTTCAGCTCCTGCTGCTCGGCCAGGGTAGGTTTGTTGATGTCCACCACCGTCGAGGCGTCGATATCGATGTTATAAAACCCGGCCTCGATGGACTCCTTGATGAGGGCCTTCATGGCGCCGAGCTCGGCATCGGGCTCCTTGCCGAAGGCGGACTGCTTAATCTGGAAGTGGTCCCCCTGGATGAATACCGGGCCGCG
>DAOUEH010000247.1:0-2538 GCA_034430635.1 Dehalococcoidales bacterium
GCGCCACCCCGCCGGGCACGTCGTCCCGGGCCGGGGCAACCTCGCCCAGCTGGCTCCTGCCCGACCCGGCGGCCCTGGCCTGGGCGGCGGCCAGCTTCACCCGCCCGGGGAGGCCGTCGAACTCGTTGAAGCTGGTGAAACCCCACCCCCCCTTGACCAGCGCCCGCACGTTGCCGCCGCTGGAGGCGGCGCGCCCCACGGACTCCAGGGCCTTGCCCCGGTAGGTGATGTGGCTCGTCTGGCTCGCCTCCAGGCGCGCCTCCAGGTAATCGGCGCGGTGCTTCTTGAGCTCGTCGGCCAGGCCCGGGGCGATGGCATCTATTTCCGGCATCGGTAATTCCTTTAGCGGGGAGAAACAATCGGATTGTTAGTAAAGAGTTTAGCGAACGCCGTTGCCGATGTCAATTTAGTGGGGTGCTATCGGGCGGTAATTATGCTACAATAATTTAAGCTATCCGAGCGAGAGGTAAACGGTCATGGCCAGGCTGAATGTCGGCAAGCGGGGAATCGGCCGCAAGAAGAAGGAAATCAAGGAAGAGCAGCTGCCGGAAGAGCCGCTGCACGTGGAATCGATTACCTGGGGCGACCTGACCTGGGTGAACGTGGAACCACCGACCCAGCGCGAGATAGACTACCTGGCCGAGAACTATCACTTTCACCCCCTCGACCTGGACGACTGCCTCTCCCGCAAGCAGCTCCCCAAGGTGGACGAGTACCCGGAGTACCTCTTCGCCATCTTTCACCTGCCCGTCTTCGACAAGGTGACGCGGGTAAGCACCAAGCGGCAGTGGTCGGCCTTCGTCGGCGACAAGTTCCTGGTGACGCTGCATACCGGAGACCTGCGGACACTCTCCGCCCTCTTCCGCGACTGCCAGACCAACGAGGAATCGCGCCAGGAGTATTTCAGCCACGGCTCCGGCTACCTGCTCTACCGCATCCTCGACCGCTCCATCGACTCCTATTTCCCCGTCCTGGATAAAATCCTGAGCCTGATGGAGGACATGGAGGACAACGTCTTCGACGTGGACGTGGAGACGGCCAAGGAACTGAGCATACTGCGGCGGGACATCATCGCCCAGCGCCGCGTCATGTTCCCCATCCGCACCCTCTTCCTGGCCCTGGAGCGGCGGCTGAAGCGCTTTACCAAGATAGACCTGACCGTCTACTTCGGCGACCTCATGGACCACATGAACAAGATATGCGAGACCCTGGACGAGGCCAAGGAGGTCATCGAGGTGTTCAAGGACACCGACTACACCCTGGCCACCTACCGCATCAACCGGGTGACGCGCCTACTCACCATCTTTTCCACCATCGTGCTGCCCTTCCTGATTGTCTCCAGCCTCTACGGCATGAACGTGACCCTGCCCGGCGGGCGGGAGATGGGCCTGCAGACCTTCATCATCCTGCTGGTGGTCATGGCTGTTATCGCCGGGGCCATGCTCATCTTCTTCCGCCGCCGCCGCTGGATATAAGCCATGAATATCTCTCACCGCCTGGTGATAATCATCGCCCTCTTTATCACCTGCTTCATCACGGCCAATGTCGTCGTCGTCAAGTTCGTCGATTTCGGCCCCGTCAACCTGCCCGCCGCGGTGCTGCTCTTTCCCCTGAGCTACATCTTCGGCGACGTCCTCACCGAGGTCTACGGCTACCGCATAGCGCGGCGGGTCATCTGGCTGGGATTCGCCTGCAATCTCATCTTCGTCTTCTTCGCCTGGATAGGCCAGCTCCTGCCTTCGGCCAGTTTCTGGGGGAATCAGGAGGCCTACGTGGCCATCCTGGGCCAGACGCCGCGGATACTGGGGGCGTCGCTGGCCGGTTATCTCGTCGGCGAGTTCGCCAACTCCTTTATCCTGGCCCGGATGAAGATACTCACCCGGGGGCGCTGGCTGTGGAGCCGCACCATCGGCTCGACGGTAGTGGGCGAGGGGCTGGACAGTGCCGTCTTCCTCACGCTGGCCTTCATCGGGACGCCCGTCTTCATGGCGATAACGATACTCTACCACTGGCTGGCCAAGGTCTTTATCGAGGCCGTCCTGACCCCGGCGACCTACGCCATCGTCAACTGGCTGAAACGCAAAGAGGACGTTGATACCTATGACTACCAGACGAAGTACAATCCCTTCATGATTACCAGCTAGAGGAATAATATTGAACGTAAAAATCCTGGGGGCGCACAACACGGCGTCGCGCCAGACCGGCGGCATCTCGCTGCTCATCGACGGCAAGCTCGCCATCGACGCCGGGTCGCTCGCCACCGCCCTGACACTTAAAGAGCAGCAACGGCTTAAGGCTGTGCTCCTCAGCCACCAGCACTACGACCATATCCGCGATATCCCCGCCCTGGCCATGAGCTTCTTACTGGCCCGGAAGAGCGTCACCGTAGCCACCACCCAGGCCGTTTACGACGTACTCACCACCCACCTGCTCAATAATATCGTCTATCCCAGCTTCTTTGAGCGCCCCCCGGAAAAGCCGGTGCTGCGCTTCCAGGAGCTCACGCCCGGCCGGGAGGCGGATGTAGCCGGCTACAAA
>DAOUEH010000248.1:0-2913 GCA_034430635.1 Dehalococcoidales bacterium
GCGTTGATTTTCTCGGCATCGACGCTGGAGGCCACGTCCCCCTCGATGACGCCGATACGGAGCTTGTCCTTGAGGTTGGCGATGGTGCTCATGATGAGGCTGGTCTTGCCCGCCCCCGGCGAGGACATGATATTGACGGTGAGGACGCCGCATTTATCCAGCCGCGCCTTGTTGGCCCCGGCCTTGTCCTCGTTGGCGCTGAGGATATCTTCGCCCACTTTGATGACTTTGACGGTCATTTACTCCACCTCGATACTTTCCATATAGCATTCCCGCCCGGAGACTATCTCCAAGCCAATCTCCCGGCAGGCCGGGCAGGCCCAGGAGCCGTTCTGGGGGGTATAGACGTTATCGCATTTATGGCAGCGCAGCCGCGTGGGTACCTTTTCGAAGGCAAGCTCCGCCCCGCTGGCGATGGTGTCCCGGCTCAGCAGGTCGAAGTAGAGCTCGACGCACTCGCCGACGATGCCGGACATCTCCCCCAGCACCAGGTTGATGCGGGTAATCTTACCGGCCCCAGCCTCCCCGGCCTTCTCCAGCGCCAGCGCCAGCAGGCTTTCGGTCACGCTGTATTCGTGCATGATTCTTGCGGTGCTTGAGAGGTGAATGGCAAGTTCTAGTACGTTAGGGCACCATTATCATTATAAGGCAGCGCGTAAGAGGGGGCAAATGGGGGGACGGAGTTATCTATTCCCACCCAGGCCGCCCTCATCATCCGCGGCTTATCCCGTAGTGTTTGTCCCTCCCACACCCAGTAGAGCTGTCATTGCGAGGAGCGTAGCGACGCGGCAATCTATCGCTGCCTAGCCCGCAGTTATACCCCACGCCCCGCGAGTTATAACGTTGTCCCTCTCGCCGCCGGTGCGATATACTGGATGATTATGGTCGGGCGCTATGTACTTGTCTGGGGGCCCGTCGCCTCCGGTAAAACCACCGTAGCCAGCCTTATCGCCGGGCGCATCGGCATCCCTCATGTCGAACTCGACGCCATCTTCTGGAAACCGGACTGGGTGGAAAAACCGGTCGAGGAGTTCCGCGCCGACGTCTCCGCCGTTCTGGCGAAATATCCCGACGGCTGGGTCATCGACGGCAACTACGGGCGTATCAAAGACCTGGTGCTGCCCCGGGCGGATACGGTGGTCTGGCTCCGGACGCCCTTCCACGTTGCCTTCTGGCGGGCCTTCAGGCGCACCGTATCGCGCATTTTTTCACGGGAGCCGCTGTGGGGCTATAACTACGAGACCTGGGGCAAATCGTTCTTCAGCCGCGAATCGCTGCTGCTTTACCTCGTCAAAAACTGGCGCCGCCACGTAAGGAAAACCCGGCAGGAAATAGCCACCATACCCCATCATGCCGGGATTATCGAGCTGCGTTCCCGCCGGCAAGTCACCAGTTTTATAGCCGCTCTGGCCGCCCTGTAGTAAAAAGGCCGCGGATGTTTATGACAATCTCAATTTACTTATGTCTCCCCCTGTGCTATAATTTTCGTATATATTTATAAATATTATATGGTGGGAGAAATATACTTTGGACACCGCGAAAAAGACCGAAATTATCACCGCGCATCAGGCTCGTGAGGGCGATACCGGCTCCACGGAGGTGCAGGTAGCCCTGATTACCGAGCGTATCAAACAGCTAACCACGCATATGGCAGCCAACCGTAAAGACTTTCATACCCAGCGGGGCCTGCTCAAGCTCGTCGGGAAGAGGCGAAGGCTTTTGTCTTATCTCAGCCGGGAGGATGTCGGGCGGTACAATCAATTAATCAAGAGGCTGGGGCTGCGCAAGTAAAAGCCTTTTAGATGGAGGGAGTAATCTTTTGGAACCCAAATCTTTTCGTTGCGACATCGGAGGTCGCGAACTCGTCATCGAGACCGGCAAGCTGGCCAATCAGGCCGACGCCGCGGTAACCGTACGCTACGGCGAGACCGTCGTCCTGGTCACGATGTGCTTCAACCGGCAAGCCAGGGAAGGGGTGAGCTTTCTGCCCCTGACCATAGACTATGAGGAGAGGCTCTACGCCGCCGGCAAGATACCCGGCGGCTTTATTCGTAGAGAGGGGCGGCCCAGCGAGGCCGCGGTGCTGGCCTGCCGCCAGACCGACCGGCCTATCCGGCCGCTGCTGCCCAAGAACTGGCACAGCGATATCCAGATAATCACCACCGTCCTCTCCGCCGACCAGGAAAACGACCCGGACATCCTGTCCGTCATCGGGGCCTCGGCCTGCCTGACGCTGTCCGAGCTGCCCTTCGACGGGCCGGTGGGTGCCATCAACATCGGCTACATCGACGGTGAGTTGGTATTGAACCCGCTGATGGCCCAGTTCGAGGAGAGCCAACTCGACCTCGTCGTCGTCAGCACCAGGGATAAAATCATCATGGTGGAGGCCGGGGCCAAGGAGGTCGCCGAGGATACCGTCCTGGCGGGGGTGAAATTCGCCCACGAGGCCAATCAGGCCATCATCAAGCTGCAGGAAGACCTCCGCGAGGCAGCGGGCAAGCCCAAGCTCCCCGCCCCCGATATGGAGACGAATAAAGAGGCCGCGGCGGCCATCGCCAAGACAATCGATGACAAGCTGGCCCGGGCCCTGGCCGAACCCAATAAAGAGAAGCGCGAGCAGATGCTCGATGAAATGAGCAACGAGGTCAGCCAGAATATGAGCGAGACCTACAGCGAGGCCGACATCCTGGCGGCCATCGACGTCCAGCTCAAGACCGAGATACGCTCCGGCATACTGGAGAAAGGCCAGCGCATCGGCGGGCGCGGCATTACCGAGATTCGCCCCCTTCACTGCGAGGTGGGGCTGCTGCCGCGTACCCACGGCTCCGGCCTGTTCCAGCGCGGCCAGACCCAGGTGCTTACCATCACCACCCTGGGCTCCACCCGCAAGGAGCAGATGCTGGACGGCCTGGG
>DAOUEH010000249.1:0-3146 GCA_034430635.1 Dehalococcoidales bacterium
CAATAAGCGGAGTTCGGGCAACTCACCCGTAATTCTGGGGATGAATATTCTATGGGAATAAATATTGATTTAGATAAGTGTACCGGCTGCGGGGCCTGCGTGGGGGTCTGCCCCTTCGGGCTTCTGGAGGTCGTCGACGATAAGGTGAAACTCAGCGACGGCTGCACGCTCTGTGGGGCCTGCCGCGACGCCTGCCCCGTGGAGGCCATCACCATCGAGGCGGCGCTGGAGGCCGGAGCCGCCGACGAGAGCTACCGCGGCGTCTGGGTCTACGCCGAGCAGAGAAACGGGCAAATCAAGAACGTCGCCTACGAGCTGCTGGCTAAAGGCCGCGAGCTGGCCGATACCCTGAAGACGGAGCTGGCCGCCGTCTGCCTGGGGCACGATATTCAGGACGTAGCGAGCCTCATCGCCCACGGCGCCGATAAGGTCTACCTGACCGATAACCCGGAGCTGGCCGCCAACCAGGAGGACTACCTGACGCACCAGATGGTGGCCCTTATCCGCCAGCGTAAGCCGGAGGTCGTCCTGGCCGGGGCCACCGCCCTGGGGCGCGCCTTTATCCCCCGCGTGGCCGCCATCCTCAACACCGGTCTCACCGCCGACTGCACCGGCCTGGACATAGATACCGAAAAGCGCCTGCTGCGCCAGACCCGCCCCACCTTCGGCGGCAACATCATGGCCACCATCATCTGCCCGGCCCGCCGCCCCCAGATGGCCACCGTCCGCCCCCGCGTCTTCAAGAAGGGCGCGCCGGACGCTAAACGTAAGGGGGAGATTATCCGGGTCGAGTTCAAGAAAGAGGGCGCCGCCGCCCGGACGGAACTGCTTGAGTTTATCGACGAGGTTACCGAGGCGGTCAAAATCGAGGACGCCGATATCATCGTCTCCGGCGGGCGCGGCCTGGGCATGCCCGAGAACTTCAAGCTGCTGGCGGAGCTGGCCGAAGCGCTCGGGGCGGCCCTGGGGGCCTCCCGCGCGGTGGTGGACGAGGGCTGGATTCCCTACAGCCACCAGGTGGGGCAGACGGGCAAGACGGTCTGCCCCAAACTTTACATCGCCTGCGGTATCTCCGGGGCCATCCAGCACCTGGCGGGGATGCAGACCTCCGATATTATCGTGGCTATCAACGACGACCCCAACGCCCCCATCTTCGAGGTGGCGACCTACGGCATCGTCGGCGACCTTTTCCAGGTGGTGCCGGAGCTCATTAAGAAGCTCAAGGAGGGGTAGGGGGCTTACGTGGCTTTGTTACGCCTGACCAGCAATGCCTTGATAAGCCGGTAGTCGGTCTCCAGGTTCAACCAGAACCGGGCCGGTATCTCCGGCATAGCCTCTTCAAACTGCAGGGCCGTCGCCGCCGTGATAGCCTTCTTGCCGTTGATGATTTCATTGATGGCGTTAAGCGGCCGCTTCATCCGCTTAGCCAGCTCTTTCTGAGTAATCCCCCGTGCCTCTATTTCCTCGGCAAGATACTCACCGGGGGGAATAGCGACATCGGGGTAAGCATCCGTTTTAGTTACCATGATAGTCCTCCACATCAATGATGCGAACTTTGTCTTCCTCTATTTTCTCTACAATAAGGCGATAGTTTCCGGTTAGCGTTATCGCGTACTGCCCGGTGCGGGTTCCTTTGAGAGGGTGTAACCGTAATGCCTGATGCCCGTAGAGCTGGGTGAATTTATCCGTGGCCCTTAAAACCGCCAGCCGCTGTATATATTTCCGGCCGATGGGGACACCGAAAAGTCGGCTGGCCTCGGCGAGGCTCACACTGGCTTGCGACAGCTGATGCGACGAGAACTCGATTTCCACCCATACACCCTATGGGTTAATAGTACCTTAATTGTTACGGTTTGTCAAGAGGGACTAAAAATTTGGGGCTTAAGCCCCGCCCCGCAGAGATTTTCTTTCCCACCCGGCCCGCCCCCATCATTGGCGGCCGGGGCCGTGTTTTTGCCCCGCCTTTACCCCTGAAAGTATGGCTTATAAACTCCACCTCAGACTCTCTTTCCCCCATAGAATCTAGTTAAGAGCGAAAGAGAGGCATTAACCACAACAAGACGCCCGGATACGGCCATATAGGACAATATATTGCTTATTCCGAAAAAGAGTAGTAGAATATCTGGCGCAATAACCGAAATACACATAATAAAGAGGACAAAGGCGGAGGCACAGTAAATTCAACAAAGGGGGAAACGAGATATGAACGGCTGGAAAAAACTGCTCGTGCTTGGTTTTGCCCTGGTTATCATTCTTCCGCTCATAGGATTGTCTGGCTGCGAAGCTGGGGAGCACTGGGCCAGAGGTTACGAACTGTATAAGGCAGACAAATATGCCGAAGCCGTTGTTGAGTTTAGCAAAACCATTGAGCTTAACCCCAACCACCCTGATGCCCATTACTACCGGGGAGTGTGTTACGTCTACATGAAGGAATATGACCTGGCTATTGCGGATTTAAGCGTGGCTATCGGGCGTGACGCTGAGGACCCTTATGCCTATTATTACCGGGGGGCGGCTTATGCGAGAAACGGACGGAGTGACCTGGCTATTGCCGACTTCAACAAGGCCATCCAGTTCTCTGACAAGGCTTCCTTGACAGAATCTGCCAATAAAGAGATAGCCAGACTGGGGCCGACAACGTCAACAGGTAACGGCGGTTCTACGTCCACGTGCACGCCCGGTTCCGCCCTTTGCCAGCTCACCTGCATAGGTAAGGCAGGTCTTCAGGAGGCACCCGGCGGTTGCCTGTGCGACTGCGATGACCCGCGCAACAAGACCTCTGACTTTAATTGATGCTTCGTAATGGGATGTTTCCGAAGAAGCCGGGTAATTGCTTACGGCTTCCCGTACTTCTCTCTTATATCTTTCTTAATGAGCTTGCCCATCGGGTTGCGGGGCAGGTCGTCCACGAAGATGACCGAGCGCGGGCGCTTGAAGCTGGCCAGGTTCTGCCGGCAGTACTCCATGATTTCTTCCTCGGTGGGTTTGTCACCCTTCTTGGGGATGACCACGGCGCGGGGCTCCTCGCCCCAGGTCTCGTCGGGCACGCCGATAACGGCCACGTCCTCCACCTTGGGGTGCTCGCGGATGACGTTTTCTATTTCCTCGGGGGAGATGTTCTCCCCGGCGCGGATAATCATGTCCGA
>DAOUEH010000250.1:0-3658 GCA_034430635.1 Dehalococcoidales bacterium
AGCATCGCGGTCGAGCGTACCGGCCCGCTTGACGAACCGCTCGAAGAAGCAGAACCCCCCGAAGGCAATCGCATAATACACCAGGCCGGTGGCGGCCTCCCTGATGAGCTCGCCGGAGACGGCCCCCAGCCCCGCCCCGGCGAAGGTCTCCCGCAGGGCCATGAGACCGTTGGTGACGGGCAGGAGCCGGGCAATCTCGGCCACGATGTCCGGAAAGACGGTCACCGGGATAACCATGCCGGTGAGCATGAGGATGATGCCCGAGGCCACCCCCTGCACGGCTATCCAGTTGCGGGAGGCTATCGAGGCCACGCCTAGGAGCTGCCCCAGGGTCACCAGCGAGAACGAGATGACCATGATGGCCAGGATGAAGCCGCCCCAGTTGACGGCGGCGAAATCGATGCCGACGATGAGCCAGCCCGCCAGCAGCCCGAAGGCGGCGGCCAGCAGCCCGTTGGGGAAGTGCAGCAGCGAGCGGCTGATGTAGTTGGCCAGGCGGCTGGCCGGGGTGACGTAGAGAAAGGCGATGGTGCCGTAATTGCGCTCGTAGTTGTACGACTGCGTCAGGCCGGCGGTCAGGATAAACGACATGGAGAACACCGTGATGCCCAGGGCGTAGAAGGTGGCCGCGCCGGGGTCGCTGGCGAAGCGTCCCAGCAGCGAGAACATGATGACGTGGGCGAACGGCTGCAGTACGGCGCTGGAGATATACCCCGGCCAGTTGAGCCAGCGGAACAGCCCCTTGTAGAGGGCGTATGACTGTATGTAGATATTGTAAAACATGTTCTTCTATACCGTCCCCAGTGTCGCCTTGACGCGTATCCTCTTTTCCACGACGAGGCACAGGTAGTGGGTGATGACGAACCAGACGACGGACAACAGCGCCGCCATGCCCCAGCCCCAGGCAATGGCGCTGGCCGTGGCGGTGCCCCGTATGGCGTGCCAGACGGCCTCCATGGCCCAGGCGGCGGGCAGCATCCGCCCGATGACTTCCAGGGCCTGGGGGAGGGTGCCTACCGGCATGATGAAGCCGTTGAGCACCCCGCCGAGGGCGATGATGCCCATGAAGAACCCGGCCCGCCCCTCCACCATCACCACCAGCGCCGAAAGGAAATGGCTTATCACGGCCAGCCCCACCACGGCCAGCGGCAGCGAGAGGACGAACAGGGCGACGTTGTCAATTTGCGGCAGGGTTCGGGCCACCAGCAGCACCACCCCGAAGGAGACGATGCCGGAGGGGAACTCGTGGGTCACCTGGCCCAGCGTTTTGCCGAAGAGGATGTAAGGCAGCCGGGTGGGGGAGATGAGGATGTAGTCCATGGTACGGCCGTAGACCTCTTCCTCCAGCGTCCAGCCGCCGAAGCCGATGACGCCCGTCCAGAGGGCGAACAGAGGCAGCCCCACGCAGAGGTAAGCCAGCAGCTCCCGGTCGCTCCCCTGGAAGACAATCCAGGCCAGCGCCGCGCTCCGCGTGGCGTCCCCGAAAATCTTGAGGACGTACGGCCAGCCGGTTACCGTGACCTTCCATTCCTTGAAGAAGGTGGCCACGATAATGCGAAACTGGCTCAACATCTTGGCAGGCTATCCGCTTTCATAAAAATCCCCTTAAAAATAATCAAGCCCAGGAATTCGGTTCCTGGGCCTGGGATTTCTTGGTGGCTTAACAACTGAATTCACGTAACCTCTGAACCAAAAACATACCAGGCCCATCGCCCGTGGGCGACGCCAGTGACATGGGCAAGGAACCTCTTGTTTTCGTTCAACATTTTCATTTTTCTATACGTTTTTCCGGGAAAGTAAGACCATTATATTATGGTGAGAAATGGGTGTCAATACTTTTTAAGCCGAATTCCAACCAATCTAAAATAATTCGTTAAAGAGGCCGGCATATGGTAATATTTTTACAGGACGAATTATCTGATGATTCCCGAACTGGTAAGCTATGTCACCCGCCGCGAGGGGCGCAAGTTCCAGCACCTCAATCCCGCCTTCGATGACGCCGTTATCGACGGGGAAAAGCTGGGCCAGGGAGACGGCATATCCCTCTACGTGCACATCCCGTTCTGCCGGGCCCTCTGCCCCTTCTGCTGTTTTAACCGCTACCTCTTCGACGAGGGGCTGGCGCGCCGCTACTTCGCCGACCTGAGGCGGGAGCTGGCGATGTACGCCGGGCGCGGCTTCCGGTTCGCCAGCGTCTACTTCGGCGGCGGCACGCCCACGGTGCTCATGGACGAGCTGGCCGGGTTTATGGATTACCTGCGGGGGCTGTTCCCGGTGCGGGAGGTATCCCTGGAGACGACGCCCCGCGAGCTTACCAGGGAGAACACACGTCTCTTAAAGGAAATGGGCATCGACCGCCTCTCCATCGGCGTGCAGAGCTTCGAGGAGCCCGTCCTCAAGCAGATGGGGCGCTCCAACGGCCCCGCCGGTGAGGTCAAGAGGCGGCTCCTGGCCGCCCAGGGGCAGTTCGCCACCCTCAACGTGGACTTCGTCTTCAATTTCCCCGGCCAGACCGTTACGCAGTTCGCCGCCGACGTGGCCGCCTTCAGGGAGCTGGGGCTCGACCAGGCCACCTTCTATCCCCTGATGGCCTCCCCCCACAAGCGGGACGCCCTGGAACGGCGGTTCAACCGGGTGGACTTCTCGCGGGAAAGGCGCTTCTACGACGTTATCCTGCGGGAGCTTTACCACGGCGGCTATACAGCCGCCACGGCCTGGTGCTTCTCGCGCGGGGAGCGGATGATTGACGAGTATATCATCGATTACGACGACTATATCGGCATCGGCTCCGGCTCGGTGAGCATCGTGCGGGGTAATTTCTACGCCAACTCCTTCTCCCTCGACCGCTACCACGAGCTGACGTCATCGGGGCGGCTGCCCGTCATCGGCTGGCGCCGTCTCTCCGAACGAGAGAGCCACCTCTACTACCTGCTTACCAAGCTCTTCGGCCTGGAGCTGGACGAGGCCGCCTTCCGCGAGCGTTTCGGGGGGGATATCGGCCGCAAGCTGCCGGTGGAGATGGCCTTCTTCAAGAGCTTCGGGCTGGTCGGCGGGAAGGGTGCGCTACGGGTCACCGAGCGGGGGATGTATCCGGTGAGCGTGATGATGCGGGAGTTCTTTGCCGCCCTGAATACGCTGCGGGAGCGCTGCATCGAGGGGCAGATTTAAGGGTTAGCTATCCTGCTCATGTCATTGCGAGGAGCTTGCGACGAAGCAATCCGTCTTTCCTTCCCCGCCCCACCCCCTCGGTGTTATCTATTCCCACCCGACCGCCCTCGGGGCATCTGATACTTAATCCTTAATTTCCCCACCCATACCCCGCCCCTCGGTGATTCTCTTTCCCACCCAAGCCGCCCTCGGGGCATCCCTGGCTTAGCCCGCAGTATCTCACCCCATCCCCCACGGGGTGTTTAAGAGGGGCTTCGCCCCTCTTTTGATACCCATTCCCCCTCTCCAAAGAAAGTATCAGAGGTTTTCTCCAGTGTTCCATTTGGAGAGGGGGATATAGGGGGTGAGGTAAAAATCCTACCGGCGGGGTGGGGCAAAGGGAGGCAACTTGCGGAGGGGGGCGTTAGCCCCCTTATTTGGTCGCCACGTGCAGCCCCACGATGCCGAACCAGAGCGGGCGGTAGGTGACTTCTTCAAACCCGGCCTTGAG
>DAOUEH010000251.1:0-12852 GCA_034430635.1 Dehalococcoidales bacterium
AGTAAGAACTCCATGACGTCGTCCTTGGCATTAGGGATGACGGTAAATTCATGCTGGATACCCTCAATCCTGACCTGAGTCACGGCCGCCCCGGGCAGGTAGCCGAGCAGCACCCGGCGCAGGGAGTTGCCAAGAGTAATGCCAAAACCCTTTTCCAGCGGCTCGGCGACGAACCGCCCCAGGGTCTCCGAGCACTCAATACATTCAATATTCGGGACTAATAGTCCAGCCAATGCTACCTCCTTATCAACCCTCGTGAGTAGTACTCAGTTATTTGCTCGGCCAAACGGCCCTTACACTCTCCAATCAGCCCCCGGAACTAACGTGAGTAGTACTCGATGACCGCCTTCCCGTCGAACCTGGCGTCGATTTCCTCGGGGGTGGGCAGGGATAGCACCTGCCCCACCAGGTTTTGTCTGTCCAGGCTCAGCCAGTTCAGCACCTGCTTGGATTCGATGTCCTGAAGAAGCTGCTTGTAATATTCCGTCTTCTGGCTGCCCTCGCGCCAGCCGATGGTATCGCCCTCCTTGACCAGGCAGGAGGGTATATTGGTCTTGCGTCCGTTGAGCATGATATGCCCGTGGCGTACTATCTGGCGGGCCTGGGCGCGCGAGTCGGCGAAGCCCAGGCGGTAGACCACGTTATCCAGCCGCCTCTCCAGCAGCACCAGCAAGTTCTCGCCGGTGATGCCGGCCTGCTTTTCGGCCAGGCCGAAGATCTTGCGGAACTGCCTCTCCAGCGTGCCGTAGCTGTAGCGGGCCTTCTGCTTCTCGCGGAGCTGGAGGGCCCGGTCGGAGAAGCGGCGACGGCGGCGCGTGGTGGTCTGCCCCGGCGGTTTCGGCCGTTTGTCGATGGCACACTTGGGTGTAAAGCAGCGGCTTCCCTTGAGGAAGAGCTTTTCGCCGCTACGGCGGCACAAACGACAGACGGCTCCTGTATATCTTGCCATGATTATCCCCTTTTTAGACTCGTCTCCTCTTGGGAGGGCGGCAGCCGGCGTGCGGGATGGGTGTGACATCCCGGATGCCGGTAATGTAAAGGCCGGAGCCCTGCAGCGAGCGGATGGCCGCCTCGCGGCCGCTGCCCGGCCCCCTGACGAAGACCTCTACCTGGCGCAGGCCGTGCACCATGGCCTTGCGGGCGGCATCGCGGGCCGCCATCTGGGCGGCGTAGGGCGTGCCCTTGCGCGAGCCCTTGAACCCGGCCGAGCCGGAGCTGCCCCAGGCCAGGGCGTTGCCCTGCGGGTCGGTGAGGGTTACCATGGTATTATTGAAGGTGGACTGTACGTAGGCCCGCCCGGTGGGGACGGCCTTGCGTTCCCGCTTCCTGGCTTTTGGTTTCTTCTTCTGTGCCACCCTATCCTCCTTGACGAGTCACTAATTTACTTCTTGGACATGCCGCGCTTCTGGCCCCTGCCGGCCACGGTGCGGCGCGGGCCGCGCTTGGTGCGGGCGTTGGTGCGCGTGCGCTGCCCCCGCGTGGGCAGGGAATAGCGGTGGCGGAGCCCGCGGTAGCTGCCGATTTCAATAAGCCGCTTGATGTTGAAGTTTATCTCCTTGCGGAGCTCGCCCTCCACGCGAAACTGCTTATCGATGATTTCGCGGAGCTTGTTGACCTCGTCGTCGGTGAGGTCTTTCACCGGCACCTCCGGCGATATATCCGCCTGCGCCAGTATCTTTAAGCTCTGCGCCCGGCCGATGCCGTAAATATATTGCAGCGAAACCCAGGCCTGCTTGTTGACCGGTATATCTACTCCCGCGACACGTGGCATATCATTCCTCCTTGCGGCGGCGCGCTAGCCCTGCCGCTGCTTGTGCTTGGGGTTTTCGCAGATAATCCGGATTACCCCGCGTCTCTTGACCACCTTGCATTTTTCACACCTGACTTTGACCGAAGCTTTGACTTTCATAATCTTAATCCTTGTTACTTGAGCCGGTAGGTGATGCGGCCGCGGCTCAGGTCGTAGGGGGAGAGCTCGATGAGGACTTTATCACCGGGCAGCACACGGATGTAGTGCATCCTTATCTTGCCCGAGATATGCGCCAGCACCTCATGCCCGTTGGGAAGCTCAACGCGGAACATGGCATTGGGCAGGGCCTCGACGACGGTCCCTTCAACCTCTATGGCCTCTTTCTTAGCCATACGCTCCCCTGGTTAGCACCTCCGGTTCCTTATCGTTAATCGCTATCGTATGTTCAAAATGCGCCGAAAGCCCGCCGTCGGCGGTGAGCACCGTCCAGCGGTCGGCGGCCACGCGGGTACGCCAGCCGCCGGCGTTGAGCATCGGCTCCAGCGCCAGCGTCATCCCCTTTTTCAGCACCGGCCCCGTCCCCGGCTTCAGGCCGTAGGGGGGGTCGGTGCAGTTGGGTATCTGGGGGTCTTCGTGCATCTCGCGGCCGATGCCGTGGCCGGTATACTCGCGCACCACCCCGTAGCCCCGCGACTCGGCGTAGTCCTGGATGGCCGCCGAGATATCCCCCAGGTTCGCCCCGGCCTTAGCGGCGGCGATGCCGGCCGCCAGGCACTCGCGCGTGGTCTCGATGAGCCGGCTTGCCTCCGGGCTGACCCGGCCGACGGGCACGGTCACGGCGGCGTCCCCCTGAAAGCCGCTGTAAATGGCGCCGAAATCCAGCGAGAGGATATCGCCTTCCCGGAGGGTCTTGTCCCCGGGGATACCGTGGACTATCTCGTCGTTGACGGACGTACAGAGGCTGGCCGGAAAGCCGCGGTAGCCCTTGAACGAAGACTGGGCGCCGCGTTTTTTCAGCTCCTTCTCGGCGATGGTATCCAGCTCTCTGGTTTTCATGCCCGGTTTCACCTGTTTACTCAAGATTCCCAGTATCTCGCCGACAATCCTGCCGGCCTGCCGCATGGCGGCAATCTCCTTTTCCGATTTAATCACGATGCCCATACGCCCTCACTCCCGGCGCAGGGCGGCGGCAATCCGCTGGTTTACGCCGTCGGCAGGGCCTTCGCCGTCTATCTCCAGCAGCTTACCGGCCTTCTGATAATAGTCGATTAAGGGCGAGGTCTCCTTGAAATAGACCTCCAGCCGCTTTTTAATCGTCGTCACGTTATCGTCGGGGCGCTGGTAAAGCTCGCCCCCGCAGCGGTCGCAGACACCTTTTACCTTCGGCGGCGAGTCCACCTCGTGGTAGGGCGCCTGGCAGCGGCGGCAAATCCAGCGTCCGCCGAGCCTCTTGAGGAGCTCCGGCTCCGATACCTTGATATAGACTACTTTGTCTATCCCCCTGGCCTGCGCCTTAAGCGCTTCGTCCAGCGCCCGGGCCTGCCCCAGGTTGCGGGGGAAGCCGTCCAGCAGCGCCCCGTTTTTGCAATCCGGCCCGGCCAGCCTCTCCAGCACCATCTGGATGGTTATCTCGTCGGGGACAAGCTGGCCCTTCTCCATGTAGGCCCTGGCCTTCTTCCCCAGTTCGGTCTCGTTGGCCAGCGCCTGCCGGAAGAGGTCGCCGGAGGCCACCTGCGGCAGCCCCAGCTTCCCGGCCAGCATCACGGCCTGGGTTCCTTTCCCCGCCCCGGGGGCCCCCAAGAGTATAATATACACCTTCCCCCCTACTTAATAAAGCCCTCGTAGCGCCGCATGACCAGCTGCGCCTCGAGCTGTTTCATCGTATCCAGCACCACGCCGACGACGATGAGCAAGCCCAGCGAGGATAGCTGTATCTGCTGGACGTTGGTCACCGTACGCGCCAGGAAGGGCATCACCGCCACGAAGGCCAGGAAGAGCGCCCCCGCCCAGGTAATGCGGTTGATGACGCCGCTGAGATAAGAGGCCGTGTTTTTGCCCGGACGGATGCCCGGGATAAAGCCCCCCTGCCGCTGCAGGGTGCCGGGCAGGTCCTGCTGCTGGTAAGTGACCATGGTGTAGAAGAAGGTGAAGCCCATGGCCAGTACGAAATAGAATATCCAGTAAAATGCCCCCACGGGCAGTTCCGTATCCGGGCGGAACCAGCGCACGATGGTATCGGCGAAGCCCGGGGTATTGGGGTCGACGAAGTAGCTGGCGACGATGCCCGGAAAGAGCACGATAGACATGGCGAAGATGAGCGGTATCATGCCGGCGGAGTTCACCCGCATGGGGATGTGCGTGGAGCCGGACTGCCGGTACATACGTCCCCCGCGGAAGACGCTGCGGGCGTATTGCACCGGGATGCGGCGGTGCGCCTCGGTGAAGATGACGATGAGGACGATGGTCACCAGGACGATGGCGATGTATACCGCCAGCCCCGCCGGGTTGCCCTTGGCCAGGAAGCCCTGCTGTATCAGCTGCGGGTAGCCGGCGACGATGCCGCCGAAGATGATAATGGAAATGCCGTTGCCGATACCGTACTCGGTGATGAGCTCGCCCAGCCAGACCAGGAAGACCGTGCCGGCCACCAGCGAGGCGACGATGGTGATGGTGGGCAAGAGGCCGGAGGTGCCCACGGCCCCGGCGCGCTGGAGGAGTATCAGCTGACCGTAGCCGGAGAAGGCGGCCAGGGGTACC
The DNA here is from genome assembly GCA_034430635.1 of Dehalococcoidales bacterium. Lineage (GTDB taxonomy): Bacteria > Chloroflexota > Dehalococcoidia > Dehalococcoidales > RBG-16-60-22 > DAOUEH01. The sequence goes on from DAOUEH010000251.1 coordinate 4,508, forward strand.
GTCAGCCAGTGGGTGTAAAGGTTAATCTTGTTGCGTCCGGCCTCACCTTCCTGCGAGAGGGCCTGCAGCTTGGGGATAACCGGGACGAGGAGAATCATAATGATGGAGGCGGTAATATACGGGTAAACACCCATGGAGGCCACGCTGAACTGCCGCATGGCGCCGCCGCTGAAGAGGTTGAGCATGCCCAGCAGGGCGTTGCTCTCGAATAGCTCCTGCAGGGCCCCGGGGTTGACGCCCGGCAGGGGCACGTGCGCGATGAAGCGGAAGATGACCAGGATGCCGACGGTAATGAGTATCCGGCGCCGCAGGTCGGGCAGGCTGAAGGCATCCAGCATCGCCTGCAGCAGCCGGGGTCTACTCGCCCTTTGCCGCATTGGCTACCTCCTCGGCCTGGCCTCCGGCAGCCTCAATCTTGGCCTTCGCCGCCGCCGAAAACTTATTGGCCCGCACCGTAAGCGGCCGGTCGATATCGCCGTCGGCCAGTATTTTAACCGGTTGCTTGAGCGATTTTATAATCCCCGCCGCCAGCATTGTCTCCGGGGTCACCTCGGCCCCGGACTCGAAGGCCGCCAGCGCCCCCACGCCGACGGTGCTGTACTCCGTGCGGAAGATGTTGGTAAAGCCGCGCTTGCGGGGCAGGCGCTTGATTAGGGGCAGCTGCCCGCCCTCGAAGCCGGGGCGCATCTTGTAGCCGGCGCGGGACTTCTGTCCCTTGCAGCCGCGCCCGGAATAGGTGCCGCGATTGCTGCCGTCGCCGCGGCCTACCCGCTTGGCGGGCTTGCGCGAACCGGGCGCCGGGGCTATGTCATTCTGTCGGACCACTCTCGGCCTCCACTTTTACCAGGTGTCTCACCTTGTTTATCATGCCGCGCACGGATTTGCTATCTTCGTGGACAACGCTCTGATTGAGCCGGTGAAAACCCAGCGATGCCAGGGTCTTCTTCTGGCTCTTCTCATAGCCGATGCCGCTCTTAATCCAGGTAATGCGTAACTTACTCACCGGCGGGTGCCTCCCCGGTGCTGATGCCGGCCTTGCGCCGGGCCAGCTCTTCCTTGGGTACCCTCAGCTCGCTGAGGGCCCGCATCGTCGCCTTGGCGACATTGATGTGGTTGGAGCTGCCCAGCGACTTGGTTAAAATATCCTTGACGCCGGCCGCCTCCAGCACGGCCCGCACGCTGCCCCCGGCGATGACGCCGGTGCCCGGCGACGCCGGTTTTAAAAGGACGATGGCCGCCCCGTAATGGACCGTGATTTCGTGGGGGATGGTGCTGCCGTCCAGCGGTACTTTAATCAGGTTTTTCCTGGCCTGCGCGCCGCCCTTGCTGATGGCCGCGGGTACCTCGTTGGCCTTGCCGATGCCCAGACCCACGTGGCCCTCGCCGTCGCCGCTGACCACCAGGGCGCTGAAGCGGAGGCGCTTGCCCCCCTTCATCACCTTGGCGACGCGGTTGACGTCGATGAGCTTATCGTTCAGGTTAAGGTCTACCGGGTCAATCCGGCTCAATGGCTGCTTCATCAGACCTGCTTCATCCTCTCCTAGAACTTGAGCCCGCCCTTGCGGGCCGCCTCCGCCAGTGCCTTGACTCGGCCGTGGTACTTGAAACCGCCGCGGTCGAAGGCCACCTGGCCTATCTTCTTTTCCCTGGCGCGCTTGGCCAGCAGGGCGCCCACCAGCTCGGCGCGGCCGGTCTTGTTCTTGCCCTTGGAGTCGCCTTTAATCTCCGCGTCCAGGGTGGAGGCGGTGACCAGGGTATGCCCCCGGCTGTCGTCGACTACCTGGGCGTAGATATGGTTCAGGCTGCGGAAGACGCAGAGCCGGGGTCTGTCCCCGTTGCCGCTGACCTTCTGCCTGATTTTATAATGCCGCCTCTGGCGCGCTTCTCTGGTATTTGACTTTCTCATCTTACTGACTACCAACCACCTTGCCGGCCTTGCCCGGCTTGAGGCGTACCGTTTCCCCGGCGTAGCGGATGCCTTTGCCCTTGTAGGCATCGGGCGGGCGGACGGCCCTTATCTTGGCGGCCATCTCGCCGACGTCTTCCTTGTTGATGCCGCTGACCTTGATGCGGTTGTTGCCTTCCACGTTGAGCGTGACGCCGGCGGGCGGCGTTACCTCCACCGGGTGCGAAAACCCCATGCGCATTACCAGCTTCTCGCCGGACTTCTCGGCGCGGAAGCCCACCCCGACGATTTCCAGCGTCTTCTCGAACCCCTGCGATACCCCGGTGACCATGTTGGCCAGGAGGCTCCGCGTCAGGCCGTGGTAGGCGCGGTGGCGCTGGCTGTCGCTGGGGCGGGTCACCGTCAGCGTGCTGCCTTCCAGGCTGATGCCCATCTCGGTGGGCAGGGAGCGTTTCAGCTCGCCCCTGGGGCCCTTGACGGTAACGTCGCCGCCCTTGATATCCACCGTCACCCCGGACGGCACCGCTATGGGCATTTTACCTACTCTCGACATCTATAATTTCTCCCCTTGGGGTTTACCATATGTAGCACATCAGCTCACCACCGCCGCCCTGCCGCCAGGCCTGACGGCCGGTACGGACGCCCTGGGACGTGGAAAGAATGGCGATGCCCAGGCCGCCGTAGACGCGCGGTATCTCCCGCTTCTGCACGTAGACCCGCAGCCCCGGCTTGCTGACGCGCTTGAGACCGGCGATGGCCGGCTTGTTGGCTTCCAGATAGCGCAGCTGTATCCGGATGTTCCGGTGCGGCTTGCCCCGGATGACCTCGTAGTCCGTGATGAAGCCCTCCTCCTTGAGGATGCGGGCGATGGATAGCTTTATCTTGGACGCCGGGACGAGCACACTGTCGTGCCGCACCATGAGGGCGTTGCGTATTCGGGTCAGCATATCGGCAATTGGGTCGGTGACTGTCATACCTAATAAATTCCTTCTTCAGCTTACCAGCTGGATTTTCTCACCCCCGGCAGCTGGGCGTCCAGGGCCAGAGTCCGGAAGCATATCCGGCAGATGCCGAACTTGCGTATATAGGCGCGGGGCCGGCCGCACATCTGGCAGCGGTGATACTGCCTGGTGGCGTATTTCGGCGGGCGTCCGGCCTTGATTACCAGCGACTTTTTGGCCATACTAGCTCTCTCCATCCTTGGCGAAGGGCATCCCCAGCAGTTCCAGCAGGTGTCTGCCGTCTTCGTCGATTCGCGCCGTGGTGATAATCGATATTTCCATACCGCGTACTTTATCAATCTTATCGTAGTCGATTTCCGGGAAGAGTATCTGCTCCTTGAGCCCCAGGGTGTAGTTGCCGCGGCCGTCGAAGGCGTCCGGCGAGACCCCCTGGAACTCGTGCGTGCGGGGGAGCACCGCGTTGACAAGCTTATCGAAGAAATCGTACATGCGCTCGCCGCGCAGCGTCACCTTCAGCCCGATGGGATTGCCCTCGCGGAGGCGGAAGGCGGCGATGGACTTCTTGGCGCGGGTGGTGAGCACGTGCTGCCCGGAGATGGCCGTCAGGTCGGCCTCGGCGGCCTCCAGGGCCTTGGCGTTGGCGATGGCCTCGCCCAGGCCGATGTTGAGCACGATTTTCTCCAGGCGCGGCGCCTGCATGATGTTTTTATACCCGCAGAGCTCCAGCAGGCGGGGCACCACCTCTTGCCGGTATTTTTCTTTCAGTCTGGCCATTTAATCAATCACCTCTTGGCAGACGCGGCAGAACCTCACCCGCCGGCCGTCCTCCAGCTTGCGGTAGCCGATACGCGCCGGCTTGTTGCACTTGTTGCAGATAATCATGACGTTGGAAACATGGAGGGGCGCTTCCAGGTCGATGATGCCGGCCTGCCGGGCCGCCCCCCGGGCCTTGGAGTGCTTCTTGATAAAATTGAGCCCTTCGATGATTATCTTCTGTTTGCGCGGGTAGGCGAAACGCACCTTGCCCTTTTTGCCGCGCTCCTTGCCGGCAATCACCAGCACGTTATCATCTTTCTTTATCTTCATCGCTCTGCCTCTATAATACCTCGGGCGCCAGAGAAATAATCTTGGTGTAGTTCTTGTCGCGCAGCTCCCGCGCCACCGGCCCGAAGATGCGCGTGCCCTTGGGCTCGTTCTTATCGGTTAAAATCACGGCGGCGTTCTCGTCGAACTTGATGTACGAGCCGTCGGGGCGGCGGTAGGGGTGGGAGGAGCGCACGATGACGGCGCGCACCACGTCGCCCTTCTTGGTGCCGGCGTTGGGGATGGCGCGCTTCACCGAGGCCACGATAATATCGCCGACGTAGGCGTACTTGCGCCGCGTGCCGCCGAGCACGTTGATGCACATAATTTCACGGGCACCGGTGTTATCGGCTACTCTGAGCCGGCTCTGCATCTGAATCATATCAGTCTCACCGAAATCCTAGTTGGTAATCTCCTGCGGTTTGATATCGGCCACTTCCCCTTTGACGACTATCTCGGCCACCCGCCACCGCTTGTTCTTGGAGAGGGGGCGGGTCTCCACGATACGCACCGTATCGCCGATTTTGCTCTGGTTCTTTTCATCGTGGGCGTAGTATTTCACCACCCGGCGTATTATCTTATTGTAGAGCGGATGACGCTTGGGCGTATCCACCGCCACGACCACGGTCTTGTCCATTTTATCGCCGACAACCTTGCCGGTTCGCTGCTTGCGTTTCTCTTCCATATTATACCAGCCTACCTTATACCCAGCTGTCTTTCCGCCTGGAGCGTCTTGAGCCGGGCAATCTTTTTCTTCACCCGCCGCACCTCGCGGTGGTTCACCAGCTGCTTGGTGGCCAGGCGAAAGCGCAGGTTGAAAAGCTCCTGGTGCGATTCCTCCAGTTGCTTGTTCAGTTCGTCGGTGCTGAGGTCTCTAAATTCCTTTAGTCTCACTTTATCCGGCTCCCTATCTGGCCGCTTCCGCGCTTGCCGCGGCGCTCTCTCGCAGGATGAAGCGTGTCTTCAAAGGCAGCTTGTGCGAGGCCAGGCGGATGGCCTCCTTGGCCACCTCCTCGCCGACCCCGGCCATCTCGAAGATGACGCGCCCGGCCCTGACCACGGCCACCCAGTGGTCCGGGGCGCCCTTGCCGCTCCCCATGCGTGTCTCCGCCGCCTTCTTGGAGACGGGCTTATCGGCAAAGACGCGTATCCACACCTTGCCGCCGCGGCGGATGTAGCGGGTAATGGCGCGGCGCGCCGCCTCTATCTGGGCGGCGGTCAGCCAGGCCGATTCCAGGGCCTGCAGGCCGTAGTCCCCGAAGCCGATAATGTTGCCGGACTGGGCCTTGCCCCGGCGGCGGCCCCGCTGGGACTTGCGGTATTTCACGCGCTTGGGCTGTTGCATGCTAGGACTCTTCCTTTGCGGCGGCGGGCTCGCTGTCCGCCGCTACCTCGGCGGGCGGCTCCTCGGCCTTCTTGGCCCGCTTCGGCGCCGCTTTTTCGGCCGCCGCGGGTTTGGCGGCGGTGGCCCTGGCCGCCTTCTTCGGCGGTTCCTTGGCCGTTTCCTTAGCCGCCTCCTTCTTGGCGGCGGCCCTGGCGGGCTTTTCCTTTACCCCGGCGGCGGCCGCCTTTGGCTCGGCCTTTTTCGCCGCCGGTTTGGCGGGTTTCTCTTTAATCGCGGCGGCCGGGGCGGGCTCCTCCGCCTCGGTGGCTGCTTCAGCTACGGCCTCCGGTTCGGGGGCTGCCTCGGCTTCGGCCGGTTTAACCTCCGCTTCCGGCACGGGTGCGGCTTCCGCCTCGGCGGGCTTCTCTTCGGCTGCCGGTTCGGGGGCCGCCTCGGCGGGCTTTTCCGCGATGGCCTCCGCTTCGGCGGCTTCCGCCTCGGCGGGCTTTTCTTCGACCTCCGGTACCTTGAGCTCCGGCAGGATTTGGCCCTTGTAAATCCAGACCTTCACGCCGATGCGCCCCAGGGTGGTGTGCGCCTCGGTAAAGCCGTAATCGATGTCCGCCCGCAGGGTGTGCAGGGGCACCCGCCCCTCGTGCGATGTCTGGCGGCGGGCGATTTCGGAGTTGCCCAGCCGGCCGGCGCAGCTGATTTTAATGCCCTGGGCCCCGGACTGGATGGTGCGGAAGATGGCCTGTTTCATGGCGCGCCGGTAGGCTACGCGGCGCTCGATTTGCTCCGCCACCGACCGGGCCACCAGGAAAGCGTCCATCTCCGGCTGGCGTATCTCCTGGATGTTGAGGCGTATCTTCTTCCCGACGAGGGCCTCGAGGTGCTGGCGCATCTCATCGACGCGCTGGCCGCCCCGCCCGATGACGATGCCGGGACGGGCGGTATAGAGCGTGATGGTGACGTCCTTGGCCTGGCGGTCGATTTCGATAAGCGATATTCCCGCCTCGCGGTACTTGCGCTTTATCTCTTCGCGCAGCTGGTTGTCTTCCTGGACGTACTCGGCGTAGTGCGCCTCGCTGTACCACTTGGACTGCCAGTCTTTGATGACCCCGAGACGGAAACCCGTCGGGTGTACTTTATGACCCAATTAACCCTCCTGCTCGGCAACGATAACCGTTATGTGGCTGGAACGCCTTTTATAGGGGCTGGCCCGCCCCCGCGAACGCGGCCGGTAGCGGCGCTGGCTGCGCGCCTCGTCGACGAAGATGCTGACGACCTTCAGGTCGGCGGGGTCCATCTGGTAGTTGTTCTCGGCGTTGGCCGCGGCGGACTTGACCAGCTTGGCCACGACCTGCGCCTTGGGCGTCGGCGTGAACTGGAGCAGCGTCAGCGCCTCGTCCACTTTTTTACCCCGCACCAAGTCCACCAGCGGGCGTACCTTGCTGGCGGGCAGACCGGTGTTTTTAGCTATGGCTCTTACTTCCACTTTAAATTACACCTGTTGTCAGGTTATTTTTATCTCTTTCTTACCTGGGTGGTCTTTTCCGACCTGGCCACGTGCCCCCGGAAGGTGCGCGTGGGGGCGAACTCGCCCAGCTTGTGGCCCACCATGTTCTCGTTGACATAAATAGGCACGTGGCGGCGGCCGTCGTGGACGCCGATGGTCAGCCCGACCATGTCCGGCAGGATGGTGGAAGACCGCGCCCAGGTCTTGATGACCGTCTTCTGGCCGGAGCGGATGGCGGCATCCACCTTCTTGCTCAGCTTTTCACTGATGGCCGGGCCTTTTTTCGTTGACCTTGACATACTACCTCTCTAAGCGCCTATTTCCCCCGGCGTTTCACAATCATCCGGTCGGACGCCTTGGGCTTGCGTGTTTTATAGCCCAGGGCCGGTTTGCCCCAGGGCGTCTTGGGGCCGGGCATGCCTATCGGGGAACGGCCCTCGCCGCCGCCGTGGGGATGGTCGCGCGGGGTCATCGCCGAGCCGCGTACGGTCGGGCGCCAGCCCATGTGCCGCTTGCGGCCGGCCTTGCCCAGGCTGATGTTCTGGTGCTCGATATTGCCTATCTGGCCGACGGTGGCCATGCAGCCGCTGCGCACCCGCCTGAGCTCGCCGGAGGGCAGGCGCAAAAGCACGTATTCCCCCTCCTTGGCCATGAGCTGGGCGGAAGCGCCGGCGCTGCGCACCATCTGGCCGCCCTTGCCCGGTATCATCTCGATATTGTGTATCTCCGTGCCCGAAGGCATCTGGTTCATCGGCAGGGTGTTCCCCGGCCGGATTTCGGCGTTCTTGCCGGACATAATCGTATCGCCCACCTTGAGGCCCAGCGGGGCCAGGATGTAGCGCTTCTCGCCGTCGACGTAAAAGATGAGGGCGATGCGCGCCGAGCGGTTCGGGTCGTACTCGATGGCCGCCACGCGGCCCGGGATATCGAACTTGTCGCGCTTGAAATCGATGACGCGCAGCCGCCGCTTGGCCCCGCCGCCGCGATGGCGCACGGTTATCTTACCGCGGAAATTACGCCCGGCCTGCTTCTTGAGGGGCTTGAGCAGGGACTTCTCCGGCTTGTCCTTCGTAATTTCCTCGAAGGTATAGCCGCTCATCCCGCGTCGGCCCGGGGAGGTCGGTCGGTATATCTTTAATGCCACTGGGCTTCCCCCTTCATACTAAACACCCTCAAAGAACTCAATCTTGTCGCCCGCCGCCAGGGTGACGATGGCCTTTTTCCAGTCGCGCGTCTGCACGATACGGCGGCCCACCCGGCGGGCCTTGCCCCGCATGGCGACGACGTTCACCTTGGTTACCTTCACCTTGAAGGCCGCCTCCACGGCCTCTTTGACCATGGGCTTGTTGGCCTCGTTGGCTATCTCGAAGGCGTACTTATTCTGCTGCTGCAGCACGGTGCTTTTTTCGGTTACGAGCGGGCGCCGCAGCACTTCGTACAGGTGCATTATCTCCCCCTTGGGTCTCTCCGTTGCCCCACAGCTTTTCCGCGATGCGCACGGCATCCTCGGTCATGAGGAGCATCTTATGGGATAAAATATCGCGTATGTTA
>DAOUEH010000252.1:0-1644 GCA_034430635.1 Dehalococcoidales bacterium
GTAATGGTGCCCGACGAGCCGTCCCACTCTTCCACGTACGTGGATGAGGTCAGTCGCCCAGGCCGGCGCCTGCCCCGGCCCGCCGCGCCAGCTCGCCGCGCGGCACGCGAAAGACGCCCCAAAAGACCGCTGCGCCGAGCGCGGTCAAGGTCGCCCCAGTCAGAAAGAGGCCCGAATAGCCGATCGCGGGGATCAGGTATCCCCCGCCGAACGCGATGGCTGAACCACTCAGGCCCGCGCCAGCCATGAGCGCAGCAGACATGGCCGAGCGCGACGACGGCGAGACGAGCCCCTGGCTGTAGACGCGCATGGCGGTGGTAGTGATGGCAAAGAGGGCAGTGATGCCGATATAGCCGAGGCCGGCGGCGGCCTGGTGAGGTACGAGGGCCAGCGGCAGGATGGCGAAGGCGAGGAGTAGTGAGCCCAGGGCGACCGTCCGTCCCCTGCCCCAGCGCGCGACGAGGAGCGGCGTGGCCAGGACGGCGGGGACGGAAAGCAAGCTGCCCGCGGCGACGAGGACGCCGATCAGCGCGGTGGAGGTCCCCAGCCCGGCATCGAGGTAGACGTTGAAGAAGGTGGTCACAGCGCCGTTCCCGGCGTAGCGCAAGACGGCGATCAAGGCGATAGCAGCGATCAACCCATATGGTGCTGGGCGCATATCCGCCGCACGTGCGGCCACGCGGCCGGTGCTGACTTGGCCCACGGCTCGCAGAAGCAGCACGGCGGCCATGCTAGCCACTGACGGGATCCAGAGCGCATAGCGGTAGGCTGCAGGTGCGTCGAGCGTGGTGCCCAGGAGGGGCGCGAGTAGCCCCGGCAGCACGCCGCCGAGAAGGCTGCCCAGGAACGCCGAAAGCGGGCCAACGGCGGCATAGGCAGCAAAGGCGTGGTCACGCGCCTCGGGACCGGCCGCGGCCATGAGAAAGGGGATACCGCTCACGTAAGAGAGGGCCACGCCGAGTCCCCTTAAGGTGTTACTGGCGACGAGGCATCCCAGTACCCACGCAGCGGGCACAGAGCCAGCGAGGGGCAGCAGGCCGCTGCCGGCGGTGACGAGTGCCATGCCGGCGACCAGCGTGCGCCGGCTGCCCCAACGCTTGTCACACGCACCGGCAGGCAGACAGGCGAGGGTAAAGACGATGAACCCCACGGCATTGACCAGGCCGACCTGCTTGGGGCCGTAACCCAGACGCAGGATGTAGAGGTTAGCCAGCACGGCAAGGATGCCAACGATGGCGAATCCATACAGTGCAGAGGCGGCCAGGTAGAGGCAAAGGTCGCGGTTGAAGCGGCGCAGGGCGGAGAGATAGGACGCGATCATGACGGGACTCCTCGTGCCGGGCGGGGGGGTGCTTGCCCGCAGGTGGCAGCAGTCGCCACGACGGCGTGGCGGCAGCACGGAAGGTGTGGCGAGGTCGAGAGGTCCTGGCAAAGAGAGTGACGCTCACATTATAGCACGATTTGGTCAGGGCTGGGTCAAGGAAAGGCTAGAAATGCCTACACCCCGGATCGAGACTCGCAGTGCCAGGCCGCGTTCAGGATTGCACGCAGCCATCCGCTGAGGCGGAGAGAGCAGGGGCAGTCCCCGGCAAGTAGCCGTAGGTTCGTGAGATTGGCGTTTTCCCACCTGGAGGAGACCGTGGT
>DAOUEH010000253.1:0-2933 GCA_034430635.1 Dehalococcoidales bacterium
TATCCCCCTCTCCAGCCTGGTCATTGGGGGTGATTTGGGCTTCTTTTGGCTGGAAAGGGGGAACTTAATTAGAAAGAGGGGCTTCGCCCCTCTTAAACACCGCGTTTAGTAAGGGGGAGTAGCCTGCGGAGAGGGGCGCTAGCCCCTCTCAAAATAATCTTCCCCCTTCCCCCAGGGGAAGGGGGATAAAGGGGGATGGGGGAACAGAGATTAAGGGTTAATCGTCCGCCCGGCGCGGGCGGTACTGGACGGCCTCGGCGACATGGTGGGCCTGGATAACATCCGAGCTTTCCAGGTCGGCGATGGTCAGGGCCAGCTTGAGGATGCGGTGAAAGGCCCGGGCGGAGAGGTAGAGCTGCTTCATGGCCGCTTTAAGCAGCCCCCGGGCGGCCTCCTCTACATTACATAACTCACGTATCTCGGCGGGGGTCATCTCGGAGTTGCTGGTAAAGCTCGTCCCCTTGAAGCGCGACAGCTGCCGGGCGCGGGCCGCCGTCACCCTTGCCTGCACGGCGGCCGAAGGCTCGCCGGGGCGCTCGTCGGTGAGCTTTTCGTAGTCGATGTGCGGCACCTCGACGAAGATGTCCACCCGGTCGAGGAAGGGCCCGCTGATACGCCGCTGGTAGCGCGAGACCAGCCCCGGCGGGCAGGTGCAGGTGCGGAAGGGGTCGCCGTAAAATCCGCAGGGGCACGGGTTCATCGCCCCCACCAGCATGAAGCTGGACGGAAAGGTGACCCGCCCCTGGGCGCGGGAGATGGTGACGGCCTTGTCCTCCAGCGGCTGGCGCAGCACCTCCAGCAGGGAGTGCCCGAACTCGGGCAGCTCGTCAAGGAAAAGCACGCCGCGGTGGGAGAGGCTGATTTCCCCGGGGTGCGGCCACTGACCCCCACCCACCAGACCGGCGTTGGAGATGGTGTGGTGGGGGGCGCGGAAGGGCCGCTGCCGCATGAGGGAGGTATCCGCCGGCAGCAGGCCGCTGACGCTGTAAATCTTGGTGACCTCCAGCGCTTCGTTGGTGGTCATCGGCGGCAGGATGGAGGGCAGGGAGCGGGCGAGCAGGGTCTTACCGCTGCCCGGCGGGCCGCGCATGATCATATTGTGACCCCCGGCGGCGGCCACCTCCAGGGCGCGCTTGACGTGCTCCTGCCCCTTGATGTCGGCCAGGTCGGTGATATGGGACGGGATTACGGACTTTTCTTCCGTCTCCTCGGCCTGGTATTCCGGCGCCGGTATCTCGCCGCGCAGGTAGCTCACCAGCTGTGTCAGCGAGGTCATCGGGATGACTCTCACGCCTTCGATGACCGAAGCCTCGGCGGCGTCGGCCTCCGGCACGATGACGTTGGGGATGCCTTCGTCCTGGGCCAGGGCCACCATGGAGAGGACGCCGTTGGTATGGCGCAGGCCGCCGTCCAGGGAAAGCTCGCCGAGGAACATCGTATCGGCCACGTCGGCGGTGACCTGCTCCGAGCTCAGCAGGATGCCGACGGCGATGGGCAGGTCGTAGGCGGGGCCGGCCTTTTTCAGGTCGGCGGGGGCCAGGTTGACGACGATGCGCCGGGTGGGGAAGCTGCCGCCGGAGTTGCGGATGGCGGCGCGGACGCGCTCCCGCGCCTCCTGTACGGCGGCGTCCGGCAGGCCGACGATGGTGAAGGAGGGGAGCCCGGACGAGATATCCACCTCCACCTCGACGACGGCCCCGTCCAGGCCCACGATGGCGCCGCTGCGTACTTTGGCTAACATCGGCCCCATTGTAGCTTAAAGGTGGGCCAGATGGCAAAGGGGAGGTTTTTAAGGGCTAAGCAGTTGGTGCCGCGAGGGTGGCTTGGGTGGGAATAGATAACATCGTACCTCTCGATAGGCCAAGAGAGATTGCCGCGTCGCTGGCGCTCCTCGCAATGACATTTCGGGATGGGGTGGGGGAGCTTAAAAGAAGTGGAGCGGAAGACGAGATTCGAACTCGCGACCTTCTCCTTGGCAAGGAGACGTTCTAGCCACTGAACTACTTCCGCCCGCTGGCGTGGTGCCGAGGCCCAGAATCGAACTGGGGACACGCGGATTTTCAGTCCGCTGCTCTACCATCTGAGCTACCTCGGCGGACAGCTATATTTTACTGGAGATTCTGGTTACAGTCAAGAAAGCAGGATAAGTAATAGAAGTCTGCACCATCACTTCCATATATCCAGCCAGTGGTGCGGCAGGAGCTCCTTGAGAGTAATGGTCTCGTCCTGACTGAGTACTATTTTTGTCCTGGCGTTGGCCCGGTTAATCTGGTAAATCAGCTCCCGGCACCTGCCGCAGGGCGGGGCGAGCTCCTTTTTGAGATTGACGGCCGCCAGCATCTCAATCTCCGATTCATGGTGCTTGAGCATTTCGGCAATGGCGGAGTGCTCGGCGCAGAAACCGATGCCGCAGGGTACATCAATGCAAACGCCGGTATAAACGTTGCCATCCTTGGTCAGTATCGCCGCTCCTACGGAGCCGCTTTCGCATTCACGGCTGGGCTGGTAGACCCCGGTCACGCTATGGGCTGCATCAATCAAGTCCTGTATGGTCATAAATGAATCTCCTGTTCTTGTTGTCAGCATTATTATACCCTATCCCCCCGATTGACAACATTATTCCGATATGTAATGATATATCGTTATATCTTCTCACGAGGAGCGGCGCATGTCGGAACAGGTCGCTGCCGAGGCTACCCACAGGAAAATCTGGGGCATGCACCACAATATCTTCTTCCTGGGGCTGGTCAGCCTGCTTACCGATACCTCCAGCGAGATGATTTTTACCCTCGTCCCGCTCTTTGTCTTTAACGTCCTCGGCGCCGGCGCCCTGGCGGTCGGTCTTATCGGCGGTCTCTCCGAGAGCTTCGATGCTATTATCCGGATTTTCAGCGGCCGCCTTAGCGACCGCATTAAAAAGCGTAAGCTCCTGG
>DAOUEH010000254.1:0-8311 GCA_034430635.1 Dehalococcoidales bacterium
AGGACGATTTCGAAGGCGGTGAAGGTGCTGGGGAGCAGGGGCAGCTGGGGGACGACGCCGACCAGGCAGGCCAGCTCCCGCCGCGGTATGCTGGCGATAGGCCGCCCGCCGATGAGGATGCGTCCGGCGGCGGGGGCGATGACGCGGCTCAGGGCCTTGATGACGGTGGACTTGCCCGAGCCGTTGGGGCCGATGAGCCCCACCATCTCCCCCGGCACCACCTTGAAGTTCATGCCCTCCAGCACGGGCTGGTGGTTGTAGCCCAGGGATACGTCCTGCATTTCCAGTTCAATCATGATAAATCCTAGAAAATCGCCTTCTTGCGGCGCCGCAGCAGGTAGAGGAAGAAGGGCGCCCCGCAGATGGCGGTAATCACCCCGATGGGTATCTCCGTGGGTGCCAGCACGGTACGCGCCACCAGGTCGGTGAGAATCATGAAGATGGCCCCCGTCAGGCAGGCCAGCGGCAGCAGGAAGCGGTGGTCGGCGCCCCATATCAGGCGGACGGCGTGCGGGATGATGATGCCGACGAAGCCGATGGTGCCCACGAAGGCGACGCTGGCGGCCGTAATCAGGGTGGCCGCCGCCAGCAGGGCCAGCTTGAGCCTCTCCACGTTGACGCCCAGCTGCTGCGCCTGCTCCTCGTCGAGCTGCATGACGTTGAGCATCCGGGCGAAGAGGATGATAAAGCCCGTCCCCACCGCCACGTAGGGCAGGACGACCCACACCTCCGACCACTTGCTCAGCGCGAAGCTGCCCATGAGCCAGAAGATGATGCCGTGCATGGCCTCGCCGCTGGAGATAATCAGGTAGGAGACAATCGAGGCCAGCAGGGCCCCCAGGGCGACCCCGGCCAGTATCAGGGTGGTCACCGGTAGGGTCTTGCCCACCCGCGCCAGCAGGTAGACGGTGGCGGTGGCCAGCAGCGCCCCGACGAAGGCCAGCAGCGGGATGAGCCCGAAGCCGGCCAGGTTCCAGGAGACCGGCAGCAGGAAGCCGACGATGGCCCCCAGCGAGGCTCCCTGGGCCACCCCGATGAGATAGGGGTCGGCCAGGGGATTGCGGAAGAGCCCCTGGTAGGTGGCCCCGGCCACGGCCAGCGCCGCCCCCACCAGCCCCGCCAGGATAATGCGGGGCAGCCGTATCTCCAGGATGACGGTGGCCAGGGAATCGGGCCAGGTCTGGGTAATCTCCAAGAAGGGCAGCCTGTCCGCCAGGATACTGAAGGTGGTGCCCAGGGGAATGTGCACGCTGCCGATGCCGGTGGCGATGGCGGCCACGAGTATCAGCAGAACGACCAGGCCCACCAGGCTGTAAAGCCGGGTGCGCCGCCCTGTAAAATATGTACCGGCGGGTGCGGGACTATTCCGTTGCATAGTTTTCTTCATTCGGATTTATTGGCCGGGTACGCCGAAGAGCTCGGGGTGCAGGAAGCCGGCGAACTGCTCCAGGCCTTCGACGATGCGGGGGCCGAACCGCCCCACGATATCCTGGTCGATGGCATAGACCCGGTCGTTCTGCCGGGCGGAGACAATGGCCAGTACCGGCTCATTGAGCAGGAACTGCAGCGCCAGGTCTTCGCCCGTGCCCATGCCGACGCCGACGATGATTACCTGCGGGTCGGCCACGATTACCTCCTCCAGGTCGATGGAGGGATAGCCCGACTGGTCGCTGACGATGTTGCTGCCCCCGGCGATGCGGATAAGCTCCTCGTAGAGGGTATCGCCGCCGGCCAGCATCAGCGGGTCGTGCCAGACGACGAAGCAGGTGCGGACAATCTCCCCGGCGGCCAGCCCCTCGGTCAGGGCGGATACCGCCTCGATGCGGGCGCGCATGTCGTCGAGGAGCCCGGCGGCGGCCTCCTCCACGCCGGTGACCCTGCCGGTAAGCTCGATGCTGCCGAGGATGCTGTCGATGGCCTGGGGGGCCAGGACGACGACGTTTATCCCCAGGGCCTCCATCTGGCCGACGATTTCTTCATGAATCGAGGTAGCCAGTACCAGGTCCGGTTCCAGGGCTACGATTGACTCCAGGTTGGGCGTGCTGAAGCCGCCGACGGAGGGCACGTCGAGGACCTCGGCGGGATAGTTGCAGTAGTCCGTCCGGCCGATGAGGCGGTCGCCCAGCCCCAGGGCGTAGACGATTTCCGTATTGCTGGGGGCCAGCGAGACGATTCTCCCGGGGACGGCCTCCAGGGTGACCTCGCGGCCCGCCTGGTCGGTAACGACGATTGGAGCCGGGGCGGAAGGCGCGGTGGTTTCCGGGGCTACCGGCGTGGTGCCCTCCGGCTCTGCCGGTTCCGTGCAGCTCATGAGGAGTACCGGCAGCAGGACGGCCGCCAGGCAGAGGACACCGATGGGCTTGTGGGTGCTTTTCATTGAGACCTCCTTCTAAAAATAAACCCCTCGACGCCGCCGAGGGGTGTGTAAGACTCAACAAAAAGCCCTACCACTCCTCCGCGGAGTAACGTAGGTCGGTCAGGGGCTGGCGTTCTGGCTTTTGATGGTCTGGCCATCAATCACAGTGGCGCGGCCGCGCCGGAATCTCACCGGCTTGCTTTCCAGTTGGGCCCTCGCTCGCGCTCGGGCGCCCCTGCGGGGCTATTCTATTGTGTTAATACTATAAGATATCCGACGGGAAAAAGCAAGCGGGTATCACGACCAATCTTGGTGATAGTCCGGGGATAGATTGCCGCGTCGCTGGCGCTCCTCGCAATGACAGCGGGGTGGGGTGGCAAACTAAGGGATATGCCGCTGATGATAGGGGTGGCTTGGGTGGGAATAGATAACTTGGATAGGGTGGGGTGGGGTCTTCTCCGGCTACATGCATTTAGTCTGGCAGCGCCGCAGCTTGGCGCGTACCCTGGCCACCAGCGAGCGCGCCCCGAATGGCTTGCGGACATAATCGTCCGCCCCCAGGGAGAACGCCCTCCACAGGGCCTGCTCTCCGTAGTCCTCGGTCAGCATGATGATGGGTATGTCCGACTGCCCCCGCATATCGCCCAGGAGCTGGAAGCTGTCCTGCCCCGGAATGGCCGTATCCAGAATCACCAGGTCGGGGTGCGTCGCCTGGAAGAGGTGCCGCGCGGCCGCGCCGTCGCCGGCGGCGATGGTATCGAAACCCTCGCTGCCCAGGGTGCTGTTGAGCTGCCGCTGCATGTCGCGGTCGCCGTCCACCACCAGGATGCGCCGGCGGTTCGTCTTCTGACGTTGTCTTCGTAAGTTTTTCATACTATTCATATTCTGGCTGTTTCCGGTCACAGCGGGGTCACCAGGCCGGGGGTGATTTCTCACAGTAGCATCACATCGGCGGGCCGGGCCGTTTTACCTGGCCGCGGCCATAATGTAACCGGCGCCGTGCCGCTCCCGGCCTCCCGCCCGGCGCAGCAAGGCCCGGATACGCGCCGACAGCTCACTGGCGGAGAAGGGTTTGGTGACATAATCGTCGGCGCCGAGCCCTAACCCCATCGCCTTCTCTCCGTCGCCGTCCCGGGCGGTTACCATGATGATGGGTATACGGGATAACTCGCGGATTCGCCGGCAGACGGCATAGCCGTCGATGCCCGGCATGATGATATCGAGGAGCACCAGGTCGGGGATTTCTTCCTCGAACATTCTCAGGGCGGCGTCGCCGCTGCTGGCCACCAGCGCCCGGAAGCCCTCCAGGGCCAGCATGCGCTTTATCATGTGCAGCATGCGTAAATCGTCATCTACTATCAGCACTAATGGCTGGCTCGCTGATATCATGGTATCTCTCTTTCTCCCTGATTAATTATTATCCATGTAGCAGGGCGGCCTTCGCCCCGCCGGCCGTGGCCAGCGACCCTGTCTTTTTGGCCGTACTCAACAGGGGCAGGGTCAGGTGGATGGTGCTGCCCTTCCCCACGGTGCTCTCCGCCCAGATACGGCCGCCGTGCGCCTCTACCAGCTGCCGGCAGATATAGAGCCCCAGGCCGAGGCCGTCCGCGCCGGGGCGAATCCCCGGCTCAATGCGGTACATCCGCTGGAAAATTTTACCCAGCTCCCCGGCGGGTATCCCCGGGCCCTGGTCGGCCACGCTAACGTGCAGCTCCGGGTCGGTCAGGGAGGCCGCGATGGTGACCGCCGTCCCCTCCGGCGAATATTTAGTGGCGTTATCGATGAGGTTATCCACCACCTGCCGGATGCGCCTGGCGTCCACCTTCACTTTGGGCAACGGCTTCCCCGGTCGGAAGACGATGTGATGGTCGCCGGAGCGGATGCTGGCCTCCCTGGCCGCCTCTTCTAGCAGCCGGGGGATGTACGTGGGGGCCTTTTGCAGCTTGAGCAGCCCCGATTCCATCCGGGAGGTATCCAGGAGGTTATCGACGAGCCTGGAGAGGCGGTCGCTGGAGCTATCGATGGACTTGATATAGTCCTTGGTCTCGCCGGAGCTGAGCCGGGAATAGTGGTCCAGTATCATCGAGGAATAGCCCTTGATGGTCGCCAGGGGGGTGCGCAGCTCGTGGGAGACGGTGGAGAGGAGGTCGCTCTTCATCTGGCTCAGTTCCTCAAATTCCACCAGCTTCCTCTCCAGGTATTTACGCTCGGTGATGTCCATGACGTTCCCCAGGACGGCCGGGCGGCCCTGGTAGTGGATGGGGGCTACCGTCTGTACCACCCATTTGAGCTGCCCCCTCTTATGACGGAGGCGGTATTCGCCGGGATAGGGGTTCTTTCCCTTCGTGGTGAGGGTGGTACTCGACCTGACCGCCGCGACGTCCCCGGTGGCGACGAGGTCGGTAAGCTCCCGGCCGAGCAGCTCTGCCGGCGTGTAGCCGGTGATTCTCTGGAACTGCGCGTTGGTATACTGGAGCTTGCCTTCCTGCAGGATGAAGATGCCCAGCGGCGAGTGCTGGTAGATGGTATTGATAATCTCGGTATTCTGTTTGCGTTCGATGAAAGTCCCCAGGCGCTCGGCGACGGCGTCTAATAGCAGCCTGTCCGCCTTGGAAAACAGGGCCGACTCTTTGACCGGCGGGGCCTCGGCATAGCCGGCCTCGACGCAGCCGCCCTTCTTTTCCTGCACGACGATATCCGCGGACAGCTTCCGGTCGGTATCGGTGTAGTTGTCCGTGGCGTAGGTTTTCCCGTTCAGAGCGATACGGCCGAAGGCCAGGGCCGGGTACTGGAGCGCCGCGGGGAGCCGCCCGGCAATCTCCGTAAGCGGCTCGTCGAGGGGGGTGTCCGGGTCGCCGGTGATGCGGACGATATCATAAAGACAGCGCAGCTGCCGGACGCTACTTTCCAGGTTAAGCTGCCCCGCTTTCCGCCCGCTTCCGCCGTTGGTTTTAATACCCGCTTTTTTCATCTCTTTTTCCTGAGACTAACCCTATTATCATTATCGATGGCGGGTATTAAGAAAGCTATAAAGAATTATTAATATTGTGTCAACAGTCCATAAATTTTTCATAAAGATGCTTTTTAGGCACCGAGTATCTCGGCGAGCTCGGCAGGCTCGTGGCTGTGGGCCAGGGCGTCCTCACGCCTGATATGGCCGCGCTGGCAGAGGGCAGCCAGCGACTGGTTGAGCGTCTGCATGCCGTACTTTTGGCCGGTCTGGATGACATTGCGCATCTGGTGGGTCTTCCCCTCGCGGATGAGCGTCCTGATGGCGGGGGTGGCCAGCATGACCTCCGTGGCGGCGATGCGCCCGGGGCTATCGGCGCGGGGCAGGAGCAGCTGGTAGAGGATGCCCTCCAGGGTGATGGCCAGCTGGATACGCACCTGCTGCTGCTGGTGCGGGGGGAAGACGTCGATAAACCGGTCGATGGCCTCGGTGGTGCCCTGGGTATGCAGGGTGGTCAGCACCAGGTGTCCCGTCTCGGCGGCGGTCAGGGCGGCGGTCATCGTCTCCAGGTCGCGCATCTCGCCCACCAGGATGACGTCCGGGTCCTGGCGCAGGGAGTACTTCAGGGCGCTGGCGAAAGACCGGGTATCCCGGCCCACCTCGCGCTGCGAGAAGACGCATTGCTTATCCCGATGGATGAACTCCACCGGGTCTTCGATGGTGACTATCTTCTGCCGGGTGGTCTGGTTGAGATAGTCCATCATGGCGGCCAGGGTGGTCGATTTGCCGCTGCCGGTGGGACCGGTGACGATGACCAGCCCGCTCGGTTTCAGGGCCAGCTCCCGGCAGACCGCCGGCATACCCAGCTCCTCCAGCGTCGGGCAGTCCGTCCTCACGGGGCGGAAGGTTATAGCGATGGCGCCGCCCTGCTGGCAGACGTTAACGCGGAACCGCCCGGTGCCCGTAGCCTGGTAGGCGAAATCCGCCTCCAGGTCGCTGGCAAAGGCCTGGCGCTGCTCGTCGCTGGCCACCTCTTCAAACATGGCCTTCATGGTCTCTGCCTCGATGACGGCCGCGCCATCCGGGGCGACGAGCGCCCCGTCGATGCGGAAGATCGGGCAGGCGCCCACCTTGAGGTGCAGGTCGGAGGCCCCTTTGGCCAGGGCCGTGCCCAGCAGGTCGTTGATATTCATTGTCATTTTAATACTCCCTTATCGGGTGATGCTGACCTCAAAGATAATCTCGCCACCGGCAATCACGCCCTCGGTCTCGGGCGGGACTTCGTCCAGCCGGGCGATGCGTACCTCGGCAAAGGCCCCGCTGGCCTCCAGGGCGTCGGCGTAGGCCACCACGGTAAAGACGCTATCGGCCTCGCCCGTTACCGTAATCAACTCAGTCTCGATGGCTACCGAGATGAAGGCGGTCTGGGGCGGCAGTATATCCGTCACCAGCGCCAGTTCGGCGGAGAAGCTGCCGCGCGGTTCGAGGATGGCGGCGTTGGCCTCCTGCCGGGCCGCCGCGGCCGTGGTAATGGCGCCGATGGTCTCCTCCGTTTGGACGGCCTCGGCGGCGGCCAGAGTGGCCGTGCTGATTTCCAGGTTGATGTTATATAGCTCGGTGCGGCTGGCGGCGTTCTCCTCGATAAGGCCGCTGCGGGCCAGGTAGAGGGGGTAGAGCCCGACGACGGCTACCGCCAGGAGGATGCCCAGCAGGGTATATACCGGCGACCGCGACGGCTTTTTGACCTTGCGGTACTTGCCGGTAAGGATATTCATATTGATATCGTGGAAAGGCACGGCCGGCGTGCCGGAGGTTTTTAGCGGCGTCTTTTTCAGGGCCAGCCCGATGCTGGCGGCATAGACGGGCAGGGGCATCTCCGGGGGTACTTCCACCGGCGGCACCAGGGGTTCCACCGGGTATTCCACCTCCGTCTGGAGCAGGCCGGTAACGGCTGGCTCGGCGGCCAGCTCGCCGGTGAGCAGCAGGGGCGTCTCCGGGCCCAGCTGGCCGGCCGGATGGCTGCTCTGGTAGAAGGCGGTGGTCTTGGTGAGCTCGTCGGCCAGCCGGCGGACATTGTCTTCCTGGGTGGCGTCCTTGCCGCTGGGGTTGATGGTATGTATCACCCTGGGGACGCCCCCGGCGACGATGACGATATCGAAGCTGTCGGTGTCCATGTTGACCACGATGGCGTCGCCGCGGCTGGCGGCCCGGGCCAGGGCCAGGGGGCGCAGGTCGAGGAGGTAAGGCGCCACGTTGGCGGCGGTAAGCGTCGTCACCAGGGCGTCGACGAGGTTACGCGGCACGCCGAGGACGAAGAACTCCGCCTCTTCCCCGCCGGGGAGCTGCTGCCAGGAGACGTAGAGATCCTCCAGGGGCAGCGAGATTTCCTTCCTGGCGGCGCGCAGGACGGCCTCGTCCATCAGCTCCGGTTTCATCCGGGGTAGGCTGAGGAAGCGGTAGGTAAAGGACAGGCCGGAGAGGCTGGCAATAACGTTGTCCCGCGGTATCTTCTTGGTTTTGAACAGGCGGTCGATGGCCTCACCCAGGGCCTGCGGCTTGAGGACAAGCCCGTCGCGGACTACCCCTTCGGGAAGGGAGAGGCTGGCCCATTCGCTGACCCGCTTTCCCTTGAGGGCGACGACCTGTATGTTGCTGTTGCTGATATTAAGTGCGATGTACATCTCGGTTACGTCCTTTTATCATTCGCCGGCGGGAGGCCGGGCGTAGAGGGCGATATCCACGCTGGCGTTGACATAGATATCGTCGTTACCCGCCGCCACGTCACGTTCCATGGCGAGCTCGGTCAACACCAGCGTCCCCGGCCCGCCGGTCTCCAGCTGCCCCAGGAAAGCCAGCAGCCCGGCGAACGTCCCGGAGGCGGTGATATTGAGCCGGAAGACGGTGTAGACCTCCTCGTTGACGAACTCCTCCATCCAGGGCTGGGTGACCAGGGGTACGGCATCGACGCCGGTGTCTTCGGCCAGCTTCAGGATGGTATCGATAAT
>DAOUEH010000255.1:0-2628 GCA_034430635.1 Dehalococcoidales bacterium
CCACGGCGGGCTCGACCTGGCCGGCCTGCTGGGGCGCATCCTGGCCGGGACGGATATCGCCCGCCTGCGGCTTTCCTCGCTCCAGCCGCCGGAGATTAAGCCGGAACTCATTGAGTTATGGGGTGACAAAAGGCTCTGCCCCCATTTTCACCTGTCCCTGCAGAGCGGGAGCGATGCCGTACTTGAGAGAATGAACCGGCGCTACGCCACCGCCGACTACGCGCGCGCCTTGGCCCTTATCCGCAATAGCGTGCCCGATGCCGCCGTCACCACCGACGTCATCGCCGGTTTCCCCGGCGAGACCGACGCCGAGTTCCGCGAGACCCTGGAATTCTGCCGCCGGATGCGCTTCGCACGCATCCACGGCTTCCCCTACTCACCGCGACCGGGCACGGCCGCCGCTAAAATGCCGGGGCAGATTCCCGCCCCGCTGAAGAAGGCCCGCACTCAAGAGCTGCTGGCGCTGGCCGGCGAGAGCCTGCGGGGATTTTTAAAGCAGCACATCGGCAGGACGCCGGAGGTGCTCTTCGAGCGGGCGAGCGGCGGCCTGTTCAACGGGCTAACAGGAAACTACATCAAGGTTTATGTAAAGAGCCGCGGGGATGTTACCAACAAAATACTGCCGGTACGGCTGACCGGGCTTTATAAGGACGGGATGATGGGGGAGGTCTGACGCGCCCCGGCTAGACCGCCGGGCGGTGCTCCAGCACCCGGCGCAGCGACGCGGTGGGCATGAGGAACTCGTCCTCGGAGAGGTAAGACTCGCTGACCAGCCGCAGCTTCTCCAGCAGGGCGTGGAAATTTATCGCCCAGCCGATGCCCCAGGCCTCCGGCGTGAAGATGTCCGTGTTCTCCGGGTTCCAGTAGGCCTCCTTGAACCGCTCCAGGGTGGGCAGCCGGAAATCGTAGGGGATGAAACCCAGCTTGCCGTGCCAGTGCCGCTCCTCCCTGGGCTTTTCCAGCTCCTGGCAGACGATAGCCAGGGTGACGGTAATCGCCGCCGCCTCAATGAAATTAACAATCCACTCCCTGGCCATGACGCCTCCTTCTCGTTACCGCCAACCGCGCGGTTACTATCATTATACCCAAGGCACCCCGTCCTGAAAACCCCCCGGCGCCATAAAATAAAGCTGCGGCCGGTATTTTCCCGTAAAATTTTATGCTATAATTGTCTTATACGCTGCCGGTACCCCCCGCAAGGCTATCGGGAGCGGTCTTCGCAGGGCTCCCGCCTCGCCCGGTTTCTCTGAAATGTGCTATCCTAGGGAAAGTGTTTGAATTACCGGCAGGGCCCTTACGAACAACGAGTAAATAAATCACCCTCAGGGAGGCAGTCTTGAAAAACTATCTCGCGGCTTTACAGGCGAAAACCAGCCAGGATGACTATAAGAAGTTAAGCGCCATAGACAATACCGAGGTGCACCGGGCCGTTTACGAGTCGGCGGAGCTCTGTAACCCGGATACCGTCTTTATCTGCAGCGACACCCCCGATGAGGTCGCCTATATCCGGAACATGGCGATTGTTTCCGGCGAGGAGAGCGCCGCCCTGGCCATCCCCGGGCATACCTTCCACTTCGACGGCCCCCACGACCAGGGGCGCGACCGCGGGGTTACCAAGCTCCTGGTGCCCAGGGGGGAATCTCTCAACGAAGCTCTCAACCAGATCGAACGGGAAGAAGGGCTTACCGAAGTACAGGGGTTGTGCAAGGACTCCATGGAGGGGCGCACCATGATCGTGCGCTTCCTTACCCTGGGCCCGGCCGACTCCGAATTTACCATCTACTGCCTGGAGTGCACCGATTCCTGGTACGTCGCCCACAGCGTCGACCTGCTTTACCGCAAGGGTTATGACGCCTTCCGCCGGGCGGGTCCGGGGACGGAATTCTTCAATACCCTGCACTCGGCGGGTAAGCTTAACGACAGAATGGTGAGCGTGAATCACGAAAAGAAGCGTATTTATATAGATTACACATCCAACACCGTCTACAGCATCAACAACCAGTACGCCGGCAACTCCATAGGTTTTAAGAAGCTGGCCCTGCGGCTGGCCATCCGCAAGGCGCATCAGGAGGGGTGGCTGGCCGAGCACTTCATGATAATGGGAGTGAAAGGGCCGAAAGAACGCAAGACCTATATCGCCGGGGCCTTCCCCAGCGCCTGCGGCAAGACCTCCACCGCCATGCTGCCGGGAGAGACCATACTGGCCGACGACATCGGCTATGTCCGCAATATCGGCGGTATCTGCCGGGCGGTGAACATCGAGAGCGGTATCTTCGGCATCATTCAGGACATCAATCCCAAGGACGACCCCCTCATCCACGAGATACTCTCCAATCCGGGGGAAATCATCTTCACCAACGTCCTCATCAAGGACGCCCGGCCGTGGTGGCTGGGGATGGATATCGAACTGCCCGATTCCGGGAAGAACTTCACCGGCGACTGGTTCGAGGGCAAGACCGACGAAAAAGGCGAGAAAGTACCCCCGGCCCACAAGAACGCCCGTTACACGATTGCCCTCAACGTGCTGGCTAACTGCGACCCCGAGCTGGAGAATCCCGAGGGCGTGGAGCTGGGCGGCATCCTCTACGGCGGGCGCGACTACCGCAGCTACGTGCCGGTGCAGCAGGG
>DAOUEH010000256.1:0-3482 GCA_034430635.1 Dehalococcoidales bacterium
ACGAGTTTATTGAGAAACGAATCGAAGTCAGGCTGGCCGACGGCTATTTGCTGGAGCCGCCGGAAAACATCCAGTTGATGGACGTCTCCCCCAAGCAGGTGGTCAGCGTCGCCACGGCCCTGACGCCGTTCCTGGAGCATAACGACGCCAACCGCGCCCTGATGGGCGCCAACATGCAGCGCCAGGCCGTGCCCCTGCTGCGCCCGGAGGCCCCGCTGGTGGCCACCGGCATGGAATCGGAGGCCGCCCGGCACAGCCGGCAGGTGGTCTTCGCCAGCCACGCCGGCGTGGTGACCGATATTACCGGCAGCATCGATGAAAAAGGAAACACCAAATACCACATTATCATTACCCGCGACGACGGCGTCGCGGACACCTACGATCTAATGAAGTTCGTCCGCACCAACCAGGGCACCTGCATCAATCAGCGCCCCCTGGTGGACAAGGGCGACCGCGTCGAGGCCGGGCAGGTGCTGGCCGACAGCTCCGCCACCGAGAACGGCGAGCTGGCCCTGGGACAGAACGTCACTGTGGCCTTCATGTCCTGGGAGGGCTATAACTTCGAGGACGCCATCATCCTCTCCTCCCGCATGGTGGAGGAGGACATGTTCACCTCCATCCATATCAATAAGCATGAGGTGGAATCCCGCGATACCAAGCTGGGTCCCGAGGAGATAACCCGGGATATACCCAACGTGGGTGAAGAAAGCCTGCGCGAGCTCGACGAGGATGGCATAATCCGCATCGGCGCCGAGGTCAGCCCCGACGATACCCTGGTCGGCAAGATTACCCCCAAGGGCGAGACGGAGCTCTCCGCCGAGGAGAAGCTGCTGCGCGCCATCTTCGGGGAAAAGGCCCGCGAGGTCAAGGATACCTCGCTCAGAGTTCCCCACGGCGAGTGGGGAAAAGTGATTAATGTCAAGGTATACACCCGCAAGGACAGCAAGGAGGGCGGCGACGACCTGCCCGCCGGCGTCAACCAGTGGGTGCAGGTATGGATAGCCCAGAAGCGCCGCGTCTCCGTCGGCGATAAGCTGGCGGGGCGCCACGGCAACAAGGGCGTCATCTCCATCATCGCCCCCAAGGAGGACATGCCCTTCCTCCCCGACGGCACGCCCGTGGATATCATCCTCGACCCCATCGGCGTCCCCTCCCGTATGAACATCGGCCAGGTGCTGGAGACGCACCTCGGCTGGGCCGCCAAGGTGCTCGGTTTCCGAGCGCTGACCCCGGTCTTCGACGGGGCCGACGACCTGGCCATCGAGGACGCCCTCTGCCGTACCTGGATTGTCCAGCAGGCGGACGCCGTCGACTCCAATCCCGGCAACGATAACGCCCCCTACCGGATGGACGTGGCCAAAGAGTGGGTGGCTGCCCGCGGCTACGACGGCGACGCCGTCTTCGACGAGACGCTCCACGGCCGGGCCCGCGATATCGGCCTGCGCATCTGGCTGGAAGAATTGAACATACCCGCCCGCAAGCTCAAGCCCGAGGAGCTGGAGCAGGTGGTGGAAAAGGTCAACCGCGAGGGCAAGTTCGCCCCGCCCACCTACGGCAAGGTCATCCTCCACGACGGCCGCACCGGCGAGCCCTTCGACCAGCCGGTCACCGTGGGCAACATATATATGATGAAGCTCATCCACCTGGTGGAGGATAAAGTCCACGCCCGCTCCACCGGCCCCTACTCCCTTATCACCCAGCAGCCGCTGGGCGGCAAGGCCCAGTTCGGCGGGCAGCGCTTCGGCGAGATGGAGGTCTGGGCGCTGGAGGCCTACGGCGCCGCCCACAACCTCCAGGAGATGCTCACCATCAAGAGCGACGACGTCACCGGCCGCGCCAAGGCCTACGAGTCCATCATCAAGGGCGACGATATCCTCCAGCCCGGCGTGCCCGAGTCCTTCAAGGTACTCGTCAAGGAGCTGCAGAGCCTGGGGCTGGCCCTGGAGGTCATCAACGAGGAAGAGCCCGAGATAGCCTCCGCCGAGGAGACCATCGAGGACAGTATCAAGCTGGAAGAGGCGGTCGGCGGCGCCGAGGCCGGCCCTGCCGACGAAGCCGCTGCCGCAACAGAGGCCGGAACGGCGGAAGAAGCCACGGCGGAGGAGGGCGAAGAGCCCGCGCCGGCCATGACCGCCGAGGAGCGGGCCCTGAAGCTCTCGCAGGAGCTGCGGGAAGAGATTGCCGAAGACCGCAAGGAAACCGAAGAATCGATTGACAGCATCGAAGCAACCGAAGATAGCGCCGAACCAATCGAAGACGACCCCGCGGAAACTGTAGACAGCGCCGAAGCAATCGAGGACACCCCCGAAGAAACCGAAGACGACTCTGCAGAAACCGAAGCCACCGCCGAACCCGACGAATCGAAAGAGGTAGACGAAGATGTTCGAGATTAACGACTTTGATGCCGTCCGCATATCGCTGGCCTCGCCGGAGCAGATACGCAGCTGGTCATACGGCGAGGTGACCAAGCCGGAGACCATCAACTACCGCACCCTCAAGCCGGAGCGGGACGGCCTCTTCTGCGAGCGCATCTTCGGCCCGACCAAGGACTTCGAGTGCTACTGCGGTAAGTACAAGCGCATCCGCTACAAGGGCGTCATCTGCGATAAGTGCGGCGTCGAGGTGGCCCGCGCCAAGGTGCGCCGCGAGCGCATGGGGCACATCGAGCTGGCCTGCCCGGTGAGCCATATCTGGTTCGCCAAGGGCATCCCCTCGCGCCTGGGGCTGCTGCTCGACCTCTCGCCGCGCTCGCTGGAGCACGTCCTCTATTTTTCGCAGTATATTATTACCAAGATAAATGAAGAGGCCCGCAAGGAGACCATCCGCCAGCTTGAGGAGACCACCGGCCAGGCCATCGAGGAGCGCCAGACCGCCCTGGATGCCCAGGTCGCCGAGATGGAAGCGGCCGGGGCCGAGGTGGAGGAAGTCAACAAGGTTCGCGGCCAGTACGCCGATGATAAGGCCAAGCTGGAAGAGGAGCTGGCCCTGGAAACGGAGAAAATCCGCGAGCTACATGTCAAGGAGCTCCTCTCCGAGGGCCAGTACCACGAGCTTACCATGAAATACGGCGATGTATTCGAGGCGGGCATGGGCGCCGAGGCCATCCTGCAGATTATGAAGGACATCAACCTGGACGAGATACGCAACAACCTCCTCCAGGAGACGCAGTCTTCCTCCGGCCAGCGGCGCAAGAAGGCCAGCAAGCAACTAAGGGTCGTCGAGGCCTTTCGCAACAGCGGCAACAAGCCGGAGTGGATGATACTCACCGTGCTGCCGGTGCTGCCGCCCGACCTGCGCCCCATGGTGCAGCTGGACGGCGGGCGCTTCGCCACCAGCGACCTCAACGATTTATACCGCCGCGTCATCAACCGCAACAACCGGCTGAGCCACCTCATCGACATCGGCGCGCCGGAGATTATTATCCGCAACGAGAAGCGCATGCTCCAGGAGGCCGTGGACTCCCTCATCGATAACGGCCGCCG
>DAOUEH010000257.1:0-10107 GCA_034430635.1 Dehalococcoidales bacterium
GCTTATTAAACAGAAGTTTGTATATGTCAGATAATCTGGAAGGTTGGCATAAAATAATTACTTCAGGTTGGTATTACCTTGCTTATTTTGGCATCTTTTTCCTCTTAATGAGTGTATATGTAAGAGTGCCAGGTCACCATTTACAAGCATGGCTTATAAAGAATATATTCCACAACCGCTTTTTAGTATCCCTCAAATATCTCGGTTTTGCAGTTATAATGATACTATTTGGACAAAATCTTATACAACAAATACAAACGGATTGGGCAGCGGTACTGGGGCAGCTTTCTATAGCGTTAGGAGCAGCCTTTTTTGCTTATAGTATCTACATACCTATTAAGGAGGCCACTAATGGGAAGCAAGGGTAGAAAGAACGTCAAGAAACCTAAAAAGGCTAAGGCCAAGCCGGCGGAAGCCCCCAAGAAAAAATAACCCACCCGTACTATAATAGCTTATGGGGAGTTTGAGGGGCGAAGCCCCTCATATGTAAAAATTCCCCCTCTCCTGCGGAACGCCTCGTCAGGAGAGGGGGATACAGGGGGTGAGGTTTATCAATAGCCAGCCTCAAAATAAAATCGCCGAGGTCATCGAGGCCTCGACCGCCCGGTTCACCGCCGAGTGCTACCATCTCTACGCGCTGCCGCCGCTGGGCAGCCTGGTGCGGACGGGAGACATCTATGCCGTCGTCGCCGGGGCGCAGACGGCCGGTCTGGAGCCGGGGCGGCGGGCCATCGCCCGCGGCCGGGACGAGCCCAGCGAGGCGGCCGTCTACGAATCGAGCCCCCAGCTTAGCCGCCTGCTGCGCAGCGAGTTTGAGGCGGTGGTGGTGGGGCATAAGGACGGCGATAACCTGCGCCAGTACCTGCCCCCCCGGCCCGCCCGCATCCACGGCTTCGTCTACGCCTGCCCGCCGGACGAAGTTAAAGAGTTTGGCCAGTCATTCGGCTTTTTGAATATGCTGCTTAACGAAAGCCTCCCCGTCCCCACCGAGGAGCTTATCGCCGCCTGCCTGCGTCAGCTGAGCGGGGCCCACGGGGACGGGCGCGCCTTCCTGGTGGCGGCGGGCAAGGAGCTGGCGGGATTACTCAGCGGGGACTATATCCGGCTGAAAAACATACTGGGGAGGCTGCCATGACCGACCGGCTGGGCATCGTCACCACCGCCTCGCTGGAAAAGGGCGTCGACGTGCGGCTGGACAGCGCCGTCTCGGTGGAGGACATGGTGGTGGGGCGCTACGTTACCATCGAGGGGCAGAAGCGCCGCTTCCTGGGGATGATAACCGATGTCTCCCTGGGTGTGACCGACCCGCAGCTGAGCATCTCGCCGCCCGAGGCCGACCCCTTTATCGCCGAGGTGCTCGCCGGCACCTCCACCTTCGGGCAGATACACATCTTCCCGCGGCTGACCATCGGCGGCGACAAGGAAAGCATTTTAGAGGGCCCCCAGCCGGTCAAGACCATCCCCGCCCATTTCTCGCCGGTCAACCTCACCTCGGAGGCGGACATGGAGCGCGTCTTCGGCAAGGAGGAGGGGACCAATTTCCACGTGGGCAACCCGCTGGACATGGAGCTCAAGCTCTGCCTGGACCTGGAGGAGTTCGTCAAGCGCTCCAACGGCATCTTCGGCAAGAGCGGCACCGGCAAGACCTTCCTCACCCGAATTTTACTCATCGGCATGCTCCAGAAAAGTAAGGCCGTCAATTTGATTTTCGATATGCACAACGAGTACGGCTGGGCGGGTACTAGAGAAGGAGGGCCGCCGGTCAAGGCCCTCAAGCAGCTCTTTCCCGCCAACGTCGCCATCTTCACCCTGGATGAAGAGAACTCGCGGCGGCGCGGCGTCAAGACCGATTTTACCGTAAAAATCGGCTACGACGAAATCGAGCCGGAGGACATCGCCCTGCTGCGCCAGACGCTCAACCTCACCGACCTGGCCGTGGAGGCGACCTACCAGCTGCGGCGCCATTTCGGCAAGAGCTGGATACAGGGCACGCTGGCGATGGAAGACCCGGAAGAAATTAAACAACTCCTGGAAGAGACCAAGATACACGAAAGCACCCTCCAGAGCCTCAAGCGCGGCCTGGGCACGGTAAGGCGGCTGCCCTTCATCGAGCCGCACGCCACCTCCGACGCCGTGCAGGGCATCCTGACGCACCTCGACCGCGGCACCAACGTGGTGCTGGAGTTCGGGCGCTACCGCGAAGTCGCCGCCTACGTGCTGGTGGCCAACATGCTGGCCCGGCGCATCTACGGCCAGTACCAGTCGCGCACGGAGAAGGCCATGGCGGAAGGCTCGGCCTCGCCGAACCCCCTCGTCATCACCATCGAGGAAGCGCACAGGTTTCTCAACCCGGAGGTGGCCGCCCAGACCATCTTCGGCAGCATCGCCCGCGAGATGCGCAAGTATAACGTCTCGCTGCTCGTCATCGACCAGCGCCCCTCCGGCATCGACAGCGAGGTGATGTCCCAGCTGGGCACCAAGATTACCTGCCTGCTGGATAACGAGCGCGATATCGACAGCGTGCTGGCCGGCGTCTCCGGCAAGAGCGAGCTGAAATCCGTCCTGGCGCGGCTCGCCCCCAAGCAGCAGGCCCTTATCTTCGGCCATGCCGTGCCCATGCCGGTGGCCTTTGCGCCCCGCGAGTACGGCTCGCCACAGTCCTATAAAGATTTCAGCCGGGCGGCCAGACCGGCGGCGGGCGGGGCGGACGAGCGAATCGAGGAGCTCTGGGAGTAGCATGGCCGGGGTGGACGTCAGGGGCAGGAAAATTGGCCTGGCCCTCAGCGGCGGGGCCGCCCGCGGCATGGCCCACATCGGCGTGCTGCGCGCCCTGCGCAACGCCGGCATCCCCATCCACCTCATCGCCGGCACGTCCGCCGGGGCCATCATCGGGGCCGCCTACGCCTGGAACCAGGACATCGCCGCCATGACCAGGGCCGCCCTCGACCCGCGCTGGAAGCGCATGGCCCCCCTGCTCGACCCCTCCTTCCCCCGGACCGGCTTCATCAAGGGCAAGAAAATCAAAGACCTGCTGACCGGCTATATCGGCGGCGATATCAGGTTCAGCGACCTGACCATACCCTTCGCCTGCGTCGCCACGGACATCGAGACCGGCGAGGAAATCGTCATCGATAGCGGCTCGGTGGTGGAGGCCCTGCGGGCCTCTATCTCCATCCCCGGCATCTTCACCATCGTCCGGCGCGAGGGCCGCTATCTCGTCGACGGGGGTCTGACTACCCCGGTGCCGGTGGAGACGGTGCGCCGCATGGGGGCGGATTTCGTCATCGCCGTCAACGTCAACCCGGACGTGGCCGACCGCCTGAGCCGTCCGAGCCGCCGGCCGGCCCGGACGCACCGCGAGCCCAATATCTTCCAGGTGATGATGCAGTCCATCTATATCACCACCTATTCGCTGGCGCGCAGCAGCCTGCTGGCCGCCGACTGCGTCATCGAGCCGGAGCTGATCGATATCGGCGCCGGGGACTTCAAGCAGGCGCGGGAGCTCATCACCCGGGGCCGTGAGGCCGCCCGCGGCGCCATCGCGGAGATAAAAGCCAAGCTGGAAAAACTGACGTAAGATACGTCCGAATATCCCGGGGAGGGCCTTACGGAACTCATCAAACATATACTGCTGGGTAATTTCTGGAGCTTTCTCCTGGTGCTCTCGGGGATAGTGGATATCGCCATCGGCCTGGCCTTTCTCTCCGGCGCCATCGAGGTGAAGGGCTCCCCGGTCACCGTCTTCGTCGTCTGTTTCGTCACGGGCGCGGTCTATCTTGGCCTGGGTATCCTCATCGCCGTCGTCCGGATGAGACGCCAAAAAAGGCAATAACCACCCCGCCATATACCCCCCGGGGGTATGCATGTATCTCAGCTATATTAGCCTCGTTTGTCAGCAATATATACCTCCCCCGGTGACAGGCCAAAAATGGCCGCATTTTTATTTGACATGCCGCATTTCATGGAGTAAAATGCGAAAAATAGGGTATTTACTAATACTTTTGATATAGAACCTCAATAGTCTCTCCGGGCCATGTCCCCCGAGTGAAAACTCAGGGGGTAATTAACGGAAATTATCGCCCCAGGCGATGCCACCTAGCGGAAAGAGAGATTTACTTGGAACCGACTCAGCCGGAGCGTCTCAAGGCCGACAGCAGGATAACTGGATACCAGCCCCCTCGGGGCCAGCGGTTTTCATCCGGCCAGCCTTTTCCTTTCTTCTCAAAATTAGCGGGCGTATGCCCTTCCCGCGGCAGGGCGCGCCGTTAATACGGCATTGAACCAACGAGACCAAAATGCCCCGATAATCCCGCCGGGCATCGGGGTGATTGAAAGGAGTTTTGATGGACATTTTTGAGCTGAGGACTCCCCATTTAACCCGCCGGGACTTCATCAAGGTGGCCGGCGCCACGGTGGCCCTGCTGGGGTTGAGCCAGGCGCTGACACCCCGCGTGGTCAAGGCCATCGAGGCGTCGGCGGGCAAGCCGGCCGTCATCTGGCTGGAGGGGCAGGACTGCGCCGGGTGTGTCGAGTCTCTCCTCAACAGCCTGGAGCCGCCGGCGGCATCGCTCCTCCTGGATACCATCTCGCTGCGCTATTGCGAGACGGCCATGGCGGGCTCCGGCTACAAGGCCGAGGAAGCCCTGGCCAATACCGTCGCCGAGGGCGGCTATCTCCTCGTCATCGAGGGCGCCATCCCCCTGGCCGAGGACGGGCTCTACTGCACCATCGGCGGCAGGCCCTTTAAGGACATCGTGGCGGAATGCGCCGCCAACGCCGCGGCCATCATCTGCGTCGGCTCCTGCGCCACCTTCGGCGGTATCCCCCGCTCCGGCCCCACCGATGCCGTCGGCTACCTCTTCCGCGGCACCCAGAAGCACCACTACTACGATTATCTCGGTGAAAAGCCGGTCATCAACCTGCCCACCTGCCCCCTGCACGTCGAGCGGCTGGTGGCCGTCATCGTCCACTACATCACCTTCGGCACCGTGCCGGAGCTCGACCAGTTCCACCGCCCGGTGGCCTTCTACGGCTTCAACCAGCACGAGAATTGCCCGCGGCGGGCCCACTTCGAGGCCGGGCGCTTCGTCACCGACTGGGGCAACCCCGAGCAGCAGGGCTGGTGCCTTTACCTCAAGGGGTGCAAGGGCCCCTGGGCCAACCAGGACTGCTGGAAACGCCTCTGGAACAACCGCGCCAGCTATTGCATCCAGGCCAACATACCCTGCGTGGCCTGCTCCGAGCCGGAGTTCTACGAATCGGTCAGCCCGATGTACCTGCGCCAGTTCGATACCGAGCTCCCCGGCATCGGCCGCGTGGATATCGATAAGGTCATGGCCGCCATCGGCGGGGCCGTGGCCGCCGGCGTGGGCCTGGACATGATTATCAGCAAGGCGACGGGGCGGTGGAAGGGGAACGAAGATAAGAAGACCAAGCAAAAGGCCGGGAAGGAGAGCTAAGGCATGGCAGAGCGTATTGTTATCGACCCGATGACCAGGATAGAAGGTCATCTCCGCATCGAGGTGGAGGTGGAGAACGGCGTCGTCAAGGACGCCTGGTCGGCCGGCACCATGGCCCGCGGCTGGGAAGTCCTGCTGCGCGACCGCGACCCGCGCGACGCCCCCTACGTTACCAGCCGGGTCTGCGGCGTCTGCGAGGGGGTGCATAGCATCGCCTCGGCGCACGCCCTGGACCACGCCTACGGCACCATCGTCCCCGAGGCCGGGCGCATCATGCGCAACCTCTTCTGCGGCGGCGAGTACCTGCATGACCATTTCATCCACTTCTACGTCCTCTCGGCGCTGGACTACCTGGACATCATGGCCGTGGCCGGTTACAAAGGCAGCGACCCGGCCCTGGTGGCTTTAAGGGATAAAATCGTCGCCCTGGTGCAGAAGGGCGATACCTCCCCCTTCACCCCGCGCTACGAGCCGGACGAATACAGCCTGAACGACCCGGAGACGGTGACGACGCTGGTCTCGCACTATATCCGCGCCGTGGAGCTCAAGGCCAAGTCGCAGAAGATGCTGGGCTATATCTGCGGCATCCAGCCCCACCCCAACGCCATTACCAACGGCGGCTGCACGGCCACCCCCACCGCCGAGGAGCTTTACGAGTTCCGCCAGCTGTGGGAAGAGCAGGTCAAGTTCGTCGAGGAGGTCTACCTGCCGGACGTCATCGCCGTGGGCACCGGGCCGCTGCTGCCCCTGGCCCAGATGGGGCTGGGGGATACCGGCGGCAACTACCTCTGCTACCCCATGTTCCCCCAGAACGATGCCCGAAACACCGACGATAGCTCCTTCGGCGGCAGCAACTACCTCGTTCAGGGCGGCGCCATCACCGGCGGGGCCCTCAACCCGGCCAGCCCGGTAGACTACAGCCGCATCACCGAGGCGGTGCGATATTCCTGGTACGACTACCCCGACGGGGTGGACAGCCTGCACCCCGGCGAGGGCGTCACCGAGTTCAACGTGCGCAAGGAAGGCGCTTATTCCTTCCTCAAGGCCCCCCGCTATAACGGGGCGGCCATGGAGGTCGGCCCGCTGGCGCGCGGGCTGGTCAACGGCTACCCCGAGCTGCTCGATATCGTCACCAACGCCGGGGCCAAGCCGGGGGCCGTCGCCCGCCACTTCTGCCGGGCCGTGGAGTCCAAGCATGTGGGGCAGGCCGGCCTGGCCTGGATTGACCGGCTTATCGAGCTGGCCGTGGCCGGGCGCATCGTCGGCATGAAGGACGACCCGACGCCCCGCGAGGGGCAGGGCATGGGCGTCTGGGATGCCCCCCGCGGCGCCCTGGGCCACTGGGTAAACATCAAAGACCACCGCATCGGGAACTACCAGATGGTGGTGCCGAGCACCTGGAACGCCGGCCCCCGCGACGAGAACGGCGTGCGCGGCCCATACGAGCAGTCGCTCATCGGCTGCCCGGTGCCCGACGTGGATAACCCCATCAACGTGGTGCGCATCATCCGCTCCTTCGACCCGTGCCTGGCCTGCGCGGTGCACCTCATCGACCCGGAAACCAATAACATCAAGGTATTCAAGGTAGTCTAGGGGGTAATTATGGCGAGAGCAAATAAAGAAGTAAGACACCCGATATCCTACCGCATCCTCCACGAGATAATCATCGTCTCCATCATCCTCCTGATTCTCACGGGCTTTTACATCCACCGTCCCTTCGTGGGCGGTGGGGGCGTGCTCATGTCCGTGGCGCGGGGGGTGCATACCTTCTTCGCCGTGATTCTCATCGTCACGGCCATCACGCGCATCGTCGGCATGTTCGTCGGTAAAAACCGCGACTGGCGTTCCTTCATCCCCACCGGCTCCGACTTTAAGCTGCTGCCCAGGACATTCAACTACTATGCCTACATGGGCGACGAGCCGGTGCTCAAGAAGAAATATAACCCCTTCCAGATGATTACCTACTGCCTCGCCTTCGTCCTGATTATCTTCCAGGCACTCTCCGGCATCGCCCTCAAATACCCCGTCGCCATGAGCTGGTTCAACTACAGTATTTTCAATAATCCCATCGTCACGCGCATGGCCCACTTCGTGGTGATGTGGCTCTTCATCATGTTCCTCATGATTCATATCTACCTGGCCATCCGCGAGAAATTTGAGGAGATTAAGGAGATGCATCTCCTCTCCGGCGACGAAGAGAAGGAGACCAAGGGGTAGGCAGCTTGGATAGCCGCGAAGGAAACACTACCAAGAAGACCCTGGTGCTGGGCATCGGCAATATCATCATGGGCGACGAAGGCTTCGGCATCCAGGTCGTCCGCCGCCTCGGCGGGGCGAATCTACCGCCCTCGGTGAGGCTGGAGGAAGGCGGCGTGGGCGGGTTCAACCTGCTCGGCTCGCTGGAAGGGATGAGCCGGGTAATTGTCGTCGATGTGATGATGACCGACCTGCCCCCCGGCGAAATCCGGCTCTTCCGGCCGGGGCCGGGCTTCGGCGAGCCGGGGAAGACCATCGTCTCCTTCCATCAGGTAGGCGCCCTGGAGCTGGTGCAAATGTGGGGGCTGCTGGGAGAAGCGCCGGAGGTCTACTACCTGGTGACGCGGCCGGAGAGGATTGCCTGGGGGACGGAGCTCTCGCCGCCGGTTGAGGCGGCCGCCGCTAAGGCCGCCCGGCTGCTCAGGGAGATATCCGCCGATGATTTCGCCGTACTGGAAAGGAGCGCGAGGTTATGCACACCGTAACTTTTATCGTGGCCGCGGTGTTTCTGGCCGTGGCCATTCTGCTCTTCGGCCTGGGGCTGGTCAAGCTCTATCGCGATAAGGAGCCGGCCCGGGGGCTCATCAGCGGCGGTCTGATGACGGCCGTCTGGGGGATAGTCATCGCCGCCGTCCTTACCGGGTTTTTCTCGATATAGCCTAGATGCAGCCCTTTGTCTTGGGTAACCCGGCCCACTTGCAGGCCGAATGCGCCGGCCCCTCGGGGAAGAGGTCGTAGAGCTTCTTTAGGTTAAAGCCGGTCTCCTTGATGAGCCGGCGAATCATTGGGCAGATGCCGTTCGTAGAGTAATATGACCTCAGGTATTTGAGCGCTGCCCAGTGCTCCTCGGTCAGCTCGTTGACGTTTTCGCGGGCGGCGTAGGCTTTAGCAACGTCCTCGTTCCAGCGGTCGGTTTCCTGCATGAAACCGTTTTCGTCAACCTCGTATTTATCACCGGCCAGTTCCATTTGTACCATATACGCTTCTCCTCTAGAAAGATACCTTGATTTCCTTGGTATTTTACCCTGAGTAGCTACGGTGAAGCAAGAAAATATGTCTAGTCTTCCCAGTTTGTGAAAGGCTTCTTGATAGCCACCACGGCGTTGACGATGAGCTCGGCCAGACCGCCGCAGCACGATTTCCTGGGCCATGTAGAGTACCGGCCCCATACGCCGGGTTTTTAAAAACCGGCGACCGCCCGCCGGGAACGGTACACCGGGACTATTGCTTCATGCTGTCGATGATAAGCCCAGCGGCCAGGCGGCAACCTATCCCCGGGGGCAGGCCGCATTTCTCAAAGCCCATCTCGTCGGTAAAGAGGGCCATGGCGGTATCGCTATCCCCAGGGTTCAGCCGTTGCCCCAGGATTACTGTCTCAATGATGTCGGCGCAGTAGAGGTTGCCGATTTCCCCCTCGAAAAAGGCCATGTATTTCTGGGAAATCAGGATGGGGTTGCGCTTGGGGTCCATCATTATCGAAAGGTCCAGCGGGTCGTCGCTGCCGTAGTAAAGCCCGAAGGTGATGAGGGCGCCGGTGACGCCGCCGCACATATCGCCCGTCCCGCCGACGCCGGGGAAAGGAGACAGGGCCTTGATGATATCCATATTGCCCAGGCCGAACTCTTCCATCAGGGCGAGGGCGGTGCCCTGGGCGCAGTTCTTAAAGATAAGGTTATACTCTTCCGCCCGCAGCTGCACGCGGTCGAGGACTTCTTCCTTGCGGGCTATCCATTCCTTGGCGGTCAGCTTCTTGCGGGGGATTCCGTTCTTGGTCATCTTCCTGACCCTGGCCTCAATGCCGGCAAAATCCCATTCCCTTTCCGCCAGCTCATCTACCTTTGCCTTCAGAGCAGCGTAGTCCGTCATTGTTCGGTTGCCTCCTTACTACCCATTCTAAGATATGATAGCATGATTCACCATAATCGTCTAGCGGAGCCACTTGACAGCGGCGGGGTAGACCCTCACATAATTGGTAGTCGGTACGAAAGGAGAACGCTATGGAGCAGATAACCAGGAACGTCTACGTGGAGACCGGTTTTATGGGGTGTAATACCTCTTTCGTGGTCACCGGGGAGGGGGTGGTGCTGATAGATACCCCGATGGTGCCCGCCGATGCTAAAAAGTGGGCGGAGGAGATTGCCCGGCACGGCCCGCTGCGCTACGTGATAAATACCGAGCCACACGGCGACCACTACTCCGGCAACGGCTATTTCGGGGGAACCGTCGTCGCCCACGAGGGCACGCGGCAGGCCATACTGCGCGCCTCGGTGGAGGACATGAGGCAGATGCTCCAGCGCATGGCCCCCGGCGGCCCGCCCCTCGATGCGGACTTCCACTACCGCCCGCCGGAGATTACCCTCTCCCAGCGGCTGACCCTCTACCTGGGGAAGCA
>DAOUEH010000258.1:0-4350 GCA_034430635.1 Dehalococcoidales bacterium
AGCGATGACCAAACCACAGCACACCGTAATCTTCCAGCCCTCCGGCCGCCGGGGCAAGGTCGAGGACGGTGCCACCATCCTGGAGGCATCCCGCAAGCTGGGCGGCAGTATCGAAAGCGTCTGCGGCGGCAAAGGCACCTGCGGCAAGTGCAAGGTGAAAATCGAGCAGGGCCGTTTCCACAAGTACGGCATAAACTCCTCGATAGACTCCGTGGAAGCCATCGCCGCTCACAACGAGGAGTTTCTCACCCCGAAGCAATTACGTGACGGCTACCGCCTGGCCTGTCAGACGCATATCCACGGCGATGTCGTCATATTCGTCCCCGAGGAAAGCCGTAAAGCCCAGCAGGTGGTACGCAAGGAGGCCACCGCCCGCGATATCAAGCTCAAGCCGGCGGTAAAGAAATACTATGTAGAAATGCCCCCGGCCACCCTGCACGACAGCCTGGGCGACTCGGAGCGCCTCCAGGCGGCACTGGCAAGTGCGCATAAAATGGAGGGGCTGAAGGTGGACTACACGGTGCTGACAACCCTGCCGGGCGTTGTAAGGCAGGAGGACTGGAAGGCGACCGTCTCCGTCTGGAAGGGGCGGGAGATTATCGGCGTGGCGGCGGGAAAGAAGGAGCGGGGCTACGGGCTGGCGGTGGATATCGGCACGACCACGGTGGCCGGCTACCTCTGCGACCTGGGCAGCGGCGAGGTGCTGGCGACCGACGCCATGATGAACCCGCAGGTATCCTACGGCGAGGACGTCATGTCCCGCATCGGCTACGCCGTGAAGGGCAAGAACGGCCTGAAGCAGCTGCAGCGGGCCATTATCAAGGGGCTCAACGAGATAGCCCGACGGGCCGCCGCCAAGGCCGGTCTGAGACGCACCGATATCGTCGATATGGCCGTCGTCGGCAATACCTGCATGCACCATATCTTTCTCGGCATCGACCCGCGCAATTTAGGCCGGGCGCCGTTCACCCCCGCCGTCCATCACTCCGTGGATGTCAAGGCCCGCGACCTGGGGCTCAAGGTGGCCCCGGGGGCCTACGTCCACGTCCTGCCCATCGAGGCCGGTTTCGTCGGGGCGGATAACGTCGGCGTGCTCATCGCCGAGGAGCCCTATAACCAGGACGAGATGGTGCTCATCATCGATATCGGCACCAACGGCGAGCTGATAATGGGCAACCGGAATAAGCTGCTCTCCTCCTCCTGCGCCACCGGCCCGGCCTTCGAGGGGGCGGAGATAAGGCATGGCATGAGGGCGTCGCCCGGCGCCATCGAGAAGATAAAGATAGACCCCAAGACGAAAGAGGTCGAGTTCAAGGTCATCGGCAACGACGCCTGGAATA
This sequence comes from Dehalococcoidales bacterium, assembly GCA_034430635.1. Classification (GTDB taxonomy): domain Bacteria; phylum Chloroflexota; class Dehalococcoidia; order Dehalococcoidales; family RBG-16-60-22; genus DAOUEH01. The sequence goes on from DAOUEH010000258.1 coordinate 1,341, forward strand.
CCGGGACTAAAGCCATCGGGGCGCGGGGCATCTGCGGCTCGGGTATCTTCGACGCCGCCGCCCAGATGTTCCTGGCCGGGATTATCGATAAGGGCGGGCGCTTCAATACCGGCATCAAGTCCGACCGGCTGCATAACGACGGCGACGAGCCGGAGTTCGTCATCGCCCGGGCGGCGGAGACGGCCATCGGTCAGGATATCGTCGTCTGCCAGAAGGACATCCGCGCCATCCAGCTGGCCAAGGGGGCCATGTACTCCGGCGCCCGGATTATGATGAACAAGCTCGGCATCGCCAAAATCGACCGGGTCATCCTGGCCGGGGCCTTCGGCAGCTACATCGACAAGATGTCGGCGGCGGTCATCGGCCTCTTTCCGGACTGCGACCCGGCGCGCGTCGTGGCGGTGGGCAACGCCGCCGGGGACGGGGCGCGCATGGCCCTCCTCAATACCGACAAGCGCGCCGAGGCCGACAAGCGCGCCCGGGAGGTGGCGTACGTCGAGCTTACCATCGAGCCGGACTTCAACAAGGCCTTTACCCAGGCCCTGAATTTCCCGCATCAGACAGACGAGTTCCCCCACCTCAAGGGCATTCTACCGGAACAGAAATAATCATTAAAATATATTACGCAGGGGGTGAGCGATGAGGCCGTTGCAACAAGACCTTTCCATATTCAAGAAGTTCAATTTCCAGAGGCAGCCGGTGGGCGTCAAGTTCTCCGAGCTGAAGCCGGAGGGCATCGAGCCGCTGGAGAAGAGCCTGTCTTTCTGCGAGATGCTTAAAGAGGCCCAGGACAGGGGAACACCTTTCTATTTCACCAAGGAGAACGAGAACTGCTTCGGGAAGGCGCTGATGGGAATGGAGGACCTGCCCTCGTTCGCCGAAGGCGGGCAGGTGGGAATCAAGCTGGAGATATTCCAGGAGGCGCGGGCCAACAGCAGCCTCTACCAGCACCTTTACCTGCTGCCCAGGGGCATCGTCAACTACGTGACCTATGCCACCTTGGACAAACTGACCTTTGAGCCTGATCTCTTAATCATTTTGGCTGATACCAACCAGGCGGAAATCGTGCTGCGGGCGATGTGCTATTCCACCGGCGAGATACGGGAATCGCGGACGACGGGCGTGCTGGGGTGCGCCTGGGTTTATAACTACCCGTTCCGAAGCGGCAAGGTGAATTTTACCGTTACCGGGCTGGCCTTCGGTATGAAGGCCAAAGAGGTGTTCGAGGAGGGCTGGATATTGATATCTATCCCTTATAACTGGATACCGATAATTACCCAGAACCTCAAGGAAATGAAATGGGTCCTCCCGTCTTATACCGAGGGCCGGGAGAAGTTCCTGATAAGGGAGAAGGCCAATATAGACGAATTAGCCCGGCAGACCAAAGATGCCTAAATAGAGCACACTGCCAACCTCACCGACGGCGTGCTCTTCTAGGCCCAGTTCTTCAGGTCGTAGTAGCCCCGGGCGACCCGGTAGCGCGAAATCTGCTGCCCGCCCAGCCACAGCTGGGTTATCTTGGCATCCCGCAAGCACTTCTCGTAGGGAAAGTCATCGGAGATGGCCATCGAGCCGAGCAGCTCGGCGCCCTTATTCACGATTTCCACGGCCATGTCCCCGGCGTAGACCCTGGTGGCGGACGCTTTGGAGATGAACTCCGGCGTCCAGGGCGGGCCGTAGCTATCCAGGTGGTCGAGCATGTAGCTCAGATTGTAGATGCTGGCCCGCATCATCTGGATGCCGATGGCCATATCGGCCAGTATCCCGGCGACGATGCCGTGCTGCCGCACCGGCTTGAAGCCGCCCATACGCTCGCCGGTATAGTCCAGCACTATCTCGAAGGCGCGCTCGGCGATGCCCAGGGCCATGGTGGCCGAGTGCCAGCCGGTGCCTGCCGCGATGAAGTGGTAGAAGTTGGCGTCCATGCCGGGGCCGGCCAGGCGCAGCTCCTGGGGCACCCGCACGTTGTCGTAGTACACCGAGCCGTTTACCGATGTCTTGAAGAGCATCTTTTTCTCCGGTTTCCCGAAGGTCAGCCCCGGGGAGTCTTTAGGTACGTAAATCAGGGCGACGCCGTCGTCCCCGGCGCTGGTGTCGGTGGTGCAGATGGTCAGGTAGCACTCGGCAATCCCGCCGTGGGTCGGCCAGGCCTTGCTGCCGTTGATGACGTACTCGTCACCCTCCAGCCTGGCCGTCGTCTTGATGCCGGCGCCGTCGAGGAGGGGATTTTCCGAGTCCGCCCCGCCGGCCTCGTCGGTCATGGAGAGGCAGGCATAGGCCAGCTTGCCGCTGCAGAATGCGGGAACGAACCTGTCCATTATCGCCTTGTTGCCGGCCACGATGGCCGGTTTGAGGATGATGCCCCAGTTGATACCGGCGGAGAGGCTGATGCCGCCGTCGCCTTTGGCCAGCTCCTCGCAGATAATGCCCAGTGACGTCGACGAGGCGTCGCCACCGCCGTAGGCGGCGGGATAACCGGCCGCCTGGATGCCCAGGTCGACCAGCTTCTGGTGCACCCCCTCGACGAGCTGGTAATCGGCCTCCAGCTGCCTGGTACGGGGGATTATCTCCTTGCGGGTGAAGTCCTTTATCGTGGCGCGAATCTGGCGGTCTTCGTCGGTTAACAGGCTCTCAAGGTTCATCGTTTGCCCTCCCGGCCTTTTTTAAATTAATATACCTCTTCGCCTATCAGCGTCTGGAAATTGGGGTCGACCATCGTTGCCCACTTGGCGGCGAAGTCCTGAAACTCCTTGGAGGGGGCGGCCTTTTCATTGAACTCCTTGATGTCGTCGATGTGCATGATGCCCACGTAGTGATAGGGGATTTCCCCCTGCATCGAGCCGGTTATCCTCACCAGTTCGAACTTCCTGGCGCCGGGCAGGCCGTCCAGCAGGGGGCCCTTCTCGTTGAGGACGTATTCTTTATACTGCGCGTCGGTGACGTGGGGTGCCAGGTTATAGAGGATAATCTGTTTCGCCATGATAGTCGCTCCTTCTCTCGGGTGATTTCG
>DAOUEH010000259.1:0-1613 GCA_034430635.1 Dehalococcoidales bacterium
TTGTCCAGCATCTTCTGCTCTTTAGGACCCCCCGGCAGCAGCCACATCGTCTCGGCGCCGAAATCGGCCCCCGGTACCGTTTCCTCGTCGATATAGGCCAGGCGCCGGGTGTGCGCGGGGTCGGTGGGGTGCTGGTAAGCCGGCATCTTGAGGTTGGGCTTATCTTTAAAGATATAGTTCTTGGCGTTTTTCTGTTCGGCCATTTTATCTTGTCCCTTCTATTACTGGTAGTTGTTCGGTATTTAGCCTAGACGTACATATCGCCGGGGCCGATGGTGAAGTGGAAAAAGGGCTTGCGCTGCTCGATGGTCTTCAGGGGGCAGTGGGTCATGTTGGCCGGGATGTAGACGACGAAGCTCTTATCGAGGAGGAATTTCTCGTCCTCCAGCCAGAACTCGACGACGCCGTTGAGCTCCTCCGGGTGTTCCATGTCCGTGCCGAAGAAGGAGAGCAGCTCGGGGAAGGGGTGGGCGTGGGGCGGTACCCCCTCGAACTTCTTCATCTGCTCGGGGGTCATCACCGGCATCTGCATCACGTTGGGCATGTCCCGCGACCACAGCCAGACGCACTCGGAGTAGTACGAGCCGGGCATGACCTCGCTGTCCGTCCAGACGACGTGCTCCATCATGCGCCGCTTGCCGTTGACCAGGTCCTGCCCAATCATCGTGTTCTCGAACTCGCGGTAGCCGGGCAGCGTGATTTTCTTCTTGAGCTCGGTGCAGATATACTTGCCATACTTTGATTCCGCCATTCTGTTTTTTCCTTTCCGTATTTGGTTGATTATATGAAAACTCCGGCATTGGCGCCGGAATGGTTGATTTTTATTCTTCGGGGTTCCTGCCCGGGCTGGCCAGGGCGAAATCGCCGCAGCCGAGCATGACAGTCATCTCCAGGTGGGGACGGGTGACCTTCTTCCAGGTGAGCGGGCCGTGCCTGGTGCCCCGGGGCAGGAAGAGGGCCGTGGTGCGGTCGAAGCGGAGGGGCTGGCCGCCCACGCAGATTTCCATCTCGCCGCCGAGGGCCTCGGGGTTGTCGGGGTCGCTGCCGATGTGCATCACGATTTCGTCGTAGTTGTGGGCGTGCTCGTGGACGTAGGGATTGGGCTCCGGCACGGCGTATATCCAGGAGACTTCCACGTAGGTATTGCTGCCGGGGACGAGGGCGTTGCTCAGGTAGGTCATCGAGGGCACCTGATGCCCCTTGTGCTTGCCGACGGCCTGGGCGCCGACCTCGTAGACCGGCTTACGGACAAGGTATCTTTCGTAATCCGTCTTGGGCATTTCCGCCGTGCTCCTTCCCGCTGGATACTGCCTGGGGAGATGAGTCTGCCTCTAAAATCAGCATAGCATAATGTAGCGCGATATAACAAATTGGCTGATGGGGATTTCTTTACCTCACCCCCTGTATCCCCCTCTCCTGACGAGGCGTTCCGCAGGAGAGGGGGAGTTTGTTTTTTAGAAGAGGGGCTTCGCCCCTCTTAAACACCCCCTGGGGTGGGGGCAAACCTGCGCGCTAAGCCGCGGATGATACGGGGCGGCCGGGTGGGAATAGATAACATGGAAAAGGGGTAGGGTTGTGGCACGCGGATTTTCATTCCGCTGCTCTACCATCTG
>DAOUEH010000260.1:0-2088 GCA_034430635.1 Dehalococcoidales bacterium
GCCTTTTATCAAATTAATATACCTCTTCGCCAATCAGCGTCTGGAAATTGGGGTCGACCATCGTCGCCCACTTGGCGGCGAAGTCCTGGAACTCTTTGGAGGGGGCGGCCTTCTGGTTGAACTCCTCCAGGTCTTTCACGTGCAGGATGCCCACGTAGTGGTAGGGGATTTCCCCCTTCATCGAGCCGGTTATCCTCACCAGCTCGAACTTCTTGACGCCGGGCAGGCCGTCCAGCAGGGGGCCCTTCTCGTTAAGGACGTATTCTTTATACTGCGCGTCGGTGACGTGGGGTGCCAGGTTATAGAGGATAATCTGTTTCGCCATGATAGTCGCTCCTTCTCTCGGGTGATTTCGCCGCGGTGCCGCCGGCCTTCCCAGAGATTAGCCTATCGATAGCCGCTCTGTCAATTCGTAGCGGCCGCCATGTGATATTTGTCGCATTGCCGGAAGGGGGGAGGCGTGCTAGACTGAATATAGACCCATGAGCTACACCGTTACCGGTAAAACCCCGGCAGAACTGCACCAGTCCTGGCGCGATTCGCACCCTCACCTCGTCTGGTCTTCGCCTTTCGTGTTGCCTGCCTGGCTGGGAGCCTGGTGGCGGGTGTTCGGTGAGGGCAACGAGGCCTTTATCCGGGAGGTAAAGGATGGGGATAAAACCATCGGCCTGGCACCACTGATGCGCCGGGGCGATACGACCTTTTTCCTGGGAGATACCGATGTCTGCGACTATCAGGATTTCATCATTGCTCCCGGCTATGAGGACGCCTTTTCCAGCGCCCTCCTCGATGATATGAAGCAGCAGGGCATCGCGCGGCTCGACCTGGGGCACGTGCGCCCCGACTCCGCCGCATTGACTCATCTGGCGCCGCTGGCGCGGGAGCGGGGCGGTGAGGTCAGCACGGAGCAGGAGGAGGTCTCCCTGGAGGTAGACCTGCCGCCGACCTGGGAGGAGTACCTGGCGCTCCTGACCTCCAAGCAGCGCCACGAGGTGCGGCGCAAGCTGCGGCGGCTGGCCGAGGCCGGCGAGGTAAACTACCGCTTCCTCGAAGGCGGCGATGCCACCGGCCCGGCGCTGGACACCTTTTTGCAGATGTTCGCCGCCAGCCGGCAGGACAAGGCGGACTTCCTCACCGAACGGATGGAGGCGTTCTTCCGCGAGATGGCCGGGGCCACGGCGGACATCGGCCTGCTGCGGCTCGGCGTGCTCGCGCTGGACGGCCGTCCGGTGGCCGAAATCATCTGTTTCGACTATAATGATAGTGTCTATCTCTATAACAGCGGCTACGACCCGGACTACACGCCGGTCAGCGCCGGGCTCCTCAGCAAGGTCATGGCCATCGAGGACGCGGTCGCCCGGGGCCGCAAGCGGTTCGATTTTCTGAAAGGCGCCGAGGCCTATAAATATCACCTGGGGGGACGTGAGGTGCCCCTCTACCGCTGCCGGATAGACCTGAAGGACTGAACTATGACGGATAATCCACTGAAAATAGCCATGCTCAGCGCCCACTCCTGCCCGGTGGGCGACCTGGGGGCCCGCGATACCGGCGGGATGAGCGTCTACATCCGCGAGCTGGCGCGCCAGCTCGGCGCGCAGGGGCACACCGTGGATGTCTATACCCGCGTCCATGAGCCGAATGACCCCATCACCTTCGACCTGGGGGAGCGGGCGCGCCTCATCCACCTGCGGGCGGGGGAGGCGGCGCCGATACACAAGCTGGCCGTCTACTGCTACCTGCCGGAGTTCACCTGCCACCTGGAGAACTACCGGCGGAATAACGGCCTGGAATATGATATCGTCTTCAGCCATTACTGGCTTTCCGGCTGGGCGGGCCGCTACCTGGCGCAGTGGTGGCGGGTGCCCCATGTCATCATGTTTCACACCCTGGGGGCGGTGAAGAACGCCACCGGCGTCGGCGAGGACGCCCCGGAGCTGCGTACCGTGGCCGAGCGGGACGCCGTGGGCTACTGCCACCGCATCATCGCCGCCACGGAGCGGGAGAAGGGCGAGCTGGCGCAGTACTACGGCGCCCTGCCGGATAAGGTCGGCGTGGTGCCCTGCGGGGTTAATTTAGAGCTGTTCCGGC
>DAOUEH010000261.1:0-4754 GCA_034430635.1 Dehalococcoidales bacterium
GAGCAGGGCGCCATCGACCAGTACGAAGAACACATCAAGATGATTGATAACCCCAAAATCAAGCGCCTGCTGCGGCGCATCCTGGCCGACGAGCTCTCGCACCGCGGCGACTTCGAGCATTTCGTTGCCAAGACTAAAAAGGAAGGCCTCAAGGACATCCGCGGCGAGCGCAGGGACAACGTGGCCAAGACGCTCAACTGGGGCATCGAGCACGAGTACACCGTGATACTACAGTACCTCTTTCAGTCTTACATGACCGAAAACCCCGAGGCGCGCAAGCAGCTGGAAGACCAGGCCATCAACGAGATGCAGCACCTGGGCTGGCTGGCCGAGGAGATGACGAGCGGCGGCGGCAGCCCCCGCATCGAGTTCAGCAAGCCCGACCAGTCCCTGCGGACTTCGGACATGCTCAAGGTGGATATCGAGATAGAGAACGAGGTCGCCGACGCCTACGACAAGGCCGCCAAGGAGGTCGCCGACGCCGGTCTCAAGGAGCTGCTGCTGCGCATCCGCGATAACGAGCGCTATCACATCGAGGTCTTCAACGACCTTTTAGAGGACGAGGAGGCCGGCCAGGGCCCGCTCGGGGGCAGCAACCTCCCCGATGCCGGGTAACCGCTATGGGAAATTACATTAAGGCCGCCACCACGAAAGAGCTGCCGGAAGACAGCAAGCGCCAGGTTAAAGTCGCCGGGCAGGCCATCCTGCTGGCCCGCGTGGGCGGGCACTACTACGCCCTCGGCAACCGCTGCCCGCACCTGGGGGGCAACCTGGCGGCGGGCAAGCTACAGGGGACCATCATCACCTGCCCCCTCCACGGTTCGCAGTTCGATATCCGCGACGGCAAGGTCGTCCGCTGGACGAAGAACTCCGGGCTGATTATCAAACTCAGCAAGATTCTCAGGCCGCCGCGGGGGCTTACGGTTTACAACGTCAGGGTCGAGGGCGGCGATATACTAGTCGAGGTCTAGGGCCTTACTCGGCCAACCAGGCTAAGGAGGTGCCGGGCTATGCCGGATATTTTCCCCGGAAGCGAGCTCGTCAATATCGCCATCGGCATCGAGCGGCGGGGCATCACCTTCTATGATGTCATGGCCAAGTCCACCGACGACGAGGCGGCCAGGGTCATCTTCGAGGGACTCGTCCTCATGGAGCGCGAGCATATCCGCATCTTTCAAGATATGCTGGAAGAGGCCGGCGTGCCGGAGGGCGCCGGGACCACCGCGACGGAATACTCCGGCTACCTTCAGGCGCTTATCGACAGCGCCGTGTTCACCGACGACATGATTACCAGCCAGATGGCCACCGAGGCGGACAGCGACATCAAGGCCCTGGAGCTGGCCATTGCCGCCGAGAAGGACTCCATCCTATTTTATTACGAAATGCGCGATATCATATCTGCCGGGGCCGGCGGCGTGATTGACAGGATTATCGCCGAGGAGAAATTCCACCTGCAGCAGCTCACCGAAATCAAGAAAAAGCTGGCGGCCCCCTGATGCCCCACCTGGAAGACCCCTCCCTACCGGCGGCGTTTCTCCAGGAAAATATCGCCCTGCTGCCGGTGGGGCGCGCCCTGGACGTGGCCATGGGCAGCGGCCCCAACGCCGTCTACCTGGCGCGGGCCGGCTTTCAGGTTACCGGCGTCGACCGGTCGGCGGAGCAGGTAGAAGCCGCCCTCAAGGCGGCCCGGGCCGCCGGTGTTTCCATCGTTGCCGAGGTGGCCGACCTCGAAAAGGACTATCGCATCGAAGAGGCCGCCTACGACGTCATCGTCTGCTTCAACTACCTGCAGCGCTCGCTCATCCCGGCCATCAAGGCGGGCCTGCGCCCCGGGGGGATGGTGGTCTACGAGACCTTCACCATCGACCAGCGGCAGTTCGACGGCCCCCACAACCCGGACTACCTCTTGAAACGAAACGAGCTCCTGGAGATGTTCCGCGATTTTCACTGTCTACGCTACCGCGAGGGCATTATCGAAGGCCGCAAGGCCACCGCCGCCATCGTGGCGCAGAAGCTGGAGAAGGGACTATGATGAGTAAAATTATGGTGGGTATCCTGGCGCTGCTGGTGCTGCTCACGGCGGGCCTGGGCTACTACACCTATACCCTCAACCGCCAGATTGACGACCTGGCCGGGCGGCTGACCGCGTTCGAGACGGAGCAGGCCGCCGGGGTGGCGGCCGTGCGCGAGGAGATTACCGACCTGCGGCAGGAAACCGCGGCGGGCCTGGCCGGGCTGGAGGGACAGGTTAGCAAGACCCGGGCCGGATTCAATATCCTGGATGCGGCCCTGGAGACGGCCCGGGCCGAGATTGCCACCGTCAGCGCTCAGGTGGCCGCCGTGGCCGGGCTGTCCGGCTCTATCCTCGACGCCAGCGCCGTCTACGAGAAGGTGAGCCGGGTAACGGTGCGGATTACCGACGGCAACAATACCATCGGCTCCGGGGTCATCTGGGATACGGCCAGCCACGTGGTAACTGCCCACCACGTCATCGAGGGGCTTTCCCCAATATACGTGGTCACCGCCGACGGGCGGGTCTCGCGGGCCACCGTTACCGGCTCCTGCCCTTACAGCGATGTCGGGGTGCTTGAGCTCGAGGACAACCCAGGCATCGAGCCTCTGCCGCGGGCCGACTCGGCCGCGGTGAAAGTCGGCGAGCCGGTCGTCGCCTTGGGCAATCCCTTCGACCTGCCCGATACGCTGACCGCCGGCATCGTCAGCCAGGTCAACCGCTTCGTGGAGATAGATTATATCAGCCAGACCCGCTCCGTGCCCAACCTGATTCAGTTCGACGCCCCCATTAATCCCGGCCACTCGGGCGGCCCGCTGGCCAACGCCTCCGGCGAGCTCCTCGGCATCGTCATCGCCCGCCTCTACCCCAGCGAAGGCGACGGCATCTACTACGCCGTGGCCGCTAACAAGGTCGCCCGCGTCGCCGAAGCCATCATCGCCAGCGGCTCCTTCGATTACCCCTGGCTCGGCGTCAGCGTCAGCGACCTGACACCGAACACCGCGGAGGATAAAGGGCTGGCCTCGACCAACGGCGTGCTGGTGGCCGGTGTCTTCCCCGGCGACCCGGCCCAGGCCGCCGGCTTACGCCTCGGCGATGTCATCGTCTCCCTCGACGGCGTGCCCGTCCGCGATACCGCCGGGCTTACCTCCTATCTCGGCGAGTTCAAGAGCCCCGGCGATACCTGCCGCCTGGGTATTATCCGGGACGGCGAGGGCCTTTCCCTCGACGCCGTGCTGACGACCCGCACCTCGTAGGCGGCCAAGGCGTTCCCCTCCGGCCCGTCTTGGGCTATAATAGGAGAAATCACCGGCGAAGGGGGCTAACGTGCGCGGCGGGATGGTGAAACCATGAAGGTCATCGGGCTTACCGGCGGCATCGGCGCCGGCAAGAGCACCGTGGCCGGTTTCCTGGCGGAGCTGGGGGCCAGCGTCATCGACCTGGATAAGGTCGGGCACGAGGCCCTGGCCAGGGGCGGGGCCGCCCGCGAGGCGGTAATCGAGGCATTCGGCGAAGGCATCCTGGACGAAAACGGCGAAATCGACCGCGCCCGGCTCGGCGAAAAGGTCTTCAACGACCCTCCGGGACTGGAGCGCCTCATCCGCATCCTGCACCCCGTCATCGACGCTATGGTGAACGAGCGCCTGGCGGCCTGCCGCCGCCGGGGGGCGAAGGTAGCCGTGCTGGAGGCGGCGGCGATGCCGGAGGCCGGTGGCGACCCCCGCGCCGGGGAGCTCTGGGTGACGACCGCCCCGGAGGCCCTGGTGCTGGAGAGGCTCAAGGCCCGCAGCGGCTACTCCGCGGAGGAAGCCCAGGCGCGCATCCGCAACCAGCTGCCCGCCGCGGCGCGCCTCTCCCACGCCGACGTGGTGATAGAGAATACCGGCACGCTCGCCGAGCTTAAAGCGCGCGTTAAAGAAGAGTGGGAAAAGCTGATGGGAAGAATGGGACAATAGTGAAGTCGCTCGTAACCCCCGGCGGGGCTTGACCACCCTCCACCCCACGCCGGATGATATTATTTCCCACCCACCCACCCTCGCGGCATCCGCGGCCAGACACATAATTAACTCCCCCACCCCCGGTGGGGAGGGGGCAAACCTACGGGCTAAGCCGAGGATGATAAAGGTCGGCCGGGTGGGAATAGATATCTCAGATTGACGCCTGGCCTGAAAACTGGTATAATATTACCTTTGGAGGCCTAAAATCTACGCAATAGTTGAAACCGGCGGCAAACAGTATAAGGTAACCGAAGGCCAGACCCTCAACGTCGACCTGCTGGAGAAGGCCAGCGGCCCGGTGGAGCTGGAGAAAGTCCTGCTCATCGCCGATGGCGATAACGTCACCGTGGGCAGGCCGGCTATCGAAGGCGCCAGGGTGCTGGCCACGGCCAAAGGCAACGGCCGCGATAAAAAGATAATCGTCTTCAAGTACAAGGCCAAGGTACGCTACCGCCGCAAGACCGGCCACCGCCAGCATTTCACCACCATCAGCATCGATAAAATCCTCCCGCCGGGGGCGGAGGCGCCCAAACCGGCCGCGAAGAAGACAGCGCCTAAGCCGGCCGCCAAGAAGGCAGCGCCTAAGCCGGCCGCCAAGAAGGCAGCGCCCCGGCGTAAGAAAACAGAGGTAACCGAAAGTGGCACATAAAAAAGGCGGCGGCACCAGCCGCAACGGCAGAGATTCCCAGGGCCAGCGGCTCGGCGTGAAGCGGTTCGCCGGGCAGCAGGTCAACTCCGGCACCATC